>CAYZMY010000072.1:0-5697 GCA_964479605.1 uncultured Campylobacterales bacterium
AGTCACCTACCTTGAACGGCCTGAACAGTATCAGCAGAACAGCCGCACCGACATTTGAAAGCGTCCCCTGCAGCGCCAGACCTACAGCCAGGCCTGCCGCACCCAAAATGGCGACGAATGATGTAGTGTTTACGCCAAGATTGTTGAGTGCCGCCAGAATGACGACGATCATCAAAATGACATATATCAGACTGCCTGTGAAAGAGACGAGTGTCGCTTCGACTTTGCCCCGCTCCATAAGCTTTTTGATACTCTTCGTAATAGCTTTGGCGATCCATTTTCCGATGACGAATATCGCTATGGCGCCGATCAGTTTCAGACCGTATGTCAAGCCGAGATCCGCAAAGTGGTTTATATCTATATCTTTCAGAAAGTCCATATTCATGGTTTATTCAACTCCTTAAAAGCTGTAAACTATGCCTGCAGTGGTGGTTGTGTCGGTTTTCTTCTTTCCGAGTGCAGGAACATTGTCATATTTGATTTCAAAGCCCATTTTGAAAGAGAGCTGATCGACTATAAGCATCTTGAGTCCGAGATTTACAACGGTTTCATAATCTTTGACACGCTTGAGATTGTCGAGCAGGTTCCAACTGGCGGTAAACTGGTTGGTTTTGCTGAAGTTGTAAAGATAGTCCAGGCCGCCTTTAAGGTAGTAGAAGTTGTCATGAGGCTGCGATGTATAGTTGCTTCTTCTGAACTGCAGACCGCCCTTGCCTTTTAGGCTCTGCTTCTCATCTTTCAATATATTGTACCCCAGACCGGCACCGATATTGTACTGCTGGTTATACCCTTCGAATGTGTTTCTAAGCGCTGAAACTTCACCGTAAGCGAAAAGATCCCGGTTCAGGTAACGGTTTACATTGTAAAAAAGTCTGTAGCGCTCATCGGAGGTGACTCCGCTCTTTTCGCCGTAAAGAATGTCGGCTTTAAGATGCATATCTGTATCGGTATCGTACTGATAGTCGTTTTTGTAAGCGGCATTGAGAGACTGGCTCTCAGAGTTTCCGGTAGATCCCATATAGCCAAGTTCGGCACTCTGTTTCATGGTTCCGACCGGGTCGGCTGCCCATAGGGCACACCCTACAAGTCCTATTGCAACGATTTTTTTCATAACTCCTCCTTAATCTTCTGTTTTTGCAGGCATATATTAACGTATTTAATGTGAATCCATTGTGAAAATCGATCATATTTATCTTCGTTAACCCCGTTACGATATATGGTAGAATTCGGAAAAATATTTAGGATCAATATGAACAGAAAACTGCACGTCGTTTCGCTGGGATGCACTAAAAACCTGGTCGATACCGAAGTGATGCTCGGACGCCTAAAAAGCTTCGAAATGACGGATACACCGAATGAAGCCGATGTGATCATCGTCAATACATGCGGCTTTATAGATGCGGCCAAAGAGGAGAGTATACAAACGGTTCTGAATCTTCATGAAGCCCGCAAAAACGACTCTCTTCTCGTTATGGCTGGGTGCCTCAGCGAACGCTACAAAGAGGAGCTTCAAAAGGAGATGCCCGAAGTCGATATCTTCACAGGTGTCGGAGATTACGACAAGATCGACGAACTCATAAGATCGAAACAGAGCCGTTTCACACCGCACGTCTTTTTGAGCGACAACCAGGAGCGCATAATAACAGGCTCCTCTTCGCACGCATACATCAAACTGGCGGAAGGTTGCAACCAGACCTGCAGTTTCTGTGCGATTCCCGGATTCAAGGGGAAACTGCACTCAAGAACTCTTGAGAGTGTTGTAAAAGAGGTGAAACGTCTCGTACAGCATGGATTTTACGACTTCAGTTTCATATCGCAAGACTCCAGCAGCTACCTCCGCGACATCGGCGAAAAAGAGGGTCTAATACGACTGATCGAAGATATAGAGAAAATCGAAGGTGTAAAAAGTGCACGAATACTCTACCTCTATCCCAGTACGACCTCTTTCGAACTGATCGATAAAATAGCGAAATCACCGGTTTTTCAAAACTACTTCGATATGCCTATTCAGCATATCGATCCCGAGATTTTAAAGAGAATGAAGCGAGGTATAGGGAGTGAAAAGATCGACACTCTGCTCAAAGCGATGAGAAGCGTGGAGAACAGCTTTGTCAGAACAAGCGTTATCGTAGGTTTTCCCACGGAGAGCGAAGAGGAGTTCGGCCGTCTTTGCGACTATATAGAGGAGTTCGGCTTCGACAGGGTAAATGTTTTCGAGTACTCCGACGAAGAGGGAACCTCATCTTACGAACTGGAGCCGAAAATCGATCCCGAAACGATCGCGAAGCGCCTGGAAGCAGTTACTCCCATAGTTGAAAAAAGCACAATCGAATCTTTGAAAAAGATGGTCGGCAAAAGAGTCGAAGCTATCGTAGAAGGGCCCAGTGAAGAGCATGAGTACCTGCTTAGTGCAAGGCCTCTGCTTTGGGCTCCCGATATCGACGGGGAGCTGCTGATCAATGAGAGCGATGTGGAGGGGCTGGAGTTCGGCAGATGCTACACCGTAGAGATTACACAGCTTGCCGGCATGCAGCTTCTGGGGCGAGTCACAGATGCTTGATGAAGAAGCACTCGAACAGCTGCGCGGCTCAAAGAGTCTGCTGGCCTTCTCCGGCGGAGTAGATTCGAGTGCACTTTACCATCTTCTGAAAGAGAGAGATATAGATTTCGATATAGCGATCGTCAACTACCAGACCAGACCCCAAAGCCTGGAGGAGGAGAGTTACGCAAAAGAGCTTGCGGCCCGGGATAATAGAAAAATCCATCTGCACAGGTGCAAAATTCCCGCAAACGACTTTGAACATCGCGCAAGAGAGGAGAGGTACACCTTCTTCGAAGATATAATTTCACGTTTCGGGTATGAAAATCTGATTACGGCCCATCAGCTCGACGATATGCTGGAGTGGGGACTTATGCAGCTTTGCAAAGGGTGCGGAACTGTCGAATTTGTCGGTATGCAGCCGGTAGAGCAGAGAGAAGGCTACCGCATTGTAAGACCGCTGCTCTTTACACCGAAAAAGAGACTTCTTGAATACCTTGAAACTGCTGATATAAGATACTTTTTTGACGAAACCAATCTAAGTGACAGACACACAAGAAACAGGTTCAGAAAAGAGGCGGGCGCATTTTTGATGCAGGAGTGCGCAGAAGGGATTGGAAGAAGCTTCCGCTATATGCTGAACGACAAAAAGGAGTTGTTACAGCACGATGAATCCATTTTTCGGCTTCGAAAACTGACACTGTTCAAACGCCCGCAGAGTGAAACAGCCGCAATCCGCCGGATAGACCGGTCCCTGAAACAGAAAGGGTATCTCCTCTCGGCAGCTCAAAAAGAGGAGATTTTAAAAAAAGGTTCGGTTGTGGTCGGCGGTGAGTGGGCCGTGGTTATAACCGATAGCGGAATCTGGATAGCACCCTATATGGATGCCATAATGCCCAAAACTTTCAAAGAGCTCTGCCGAAAGCTGAAAATTCCGCCGAAAATCAGGCCGTATCTCTTCTATCTTGGAGCCGATGAAGAGTTGCTCTCATCTATTCCTGCCTGATCTTTTGTGCCTCTTTCCTCAAAAACTCTGATTCTGAATACACCCTCGATCTCACCTTTTTGAGCACGAAAAGCGATTGGGAAATCTGCCTGTATAACATAAGGCAGCGAAGGGAAGGCATCCAAAAAGCGGTAGAAATTCTGGGGAGACTCCATCTTTGTCATAGCATTCAGCTCATAAATTCTGAAATGGGGATCGGAGAGATTTACATCCAGACGCTTGAGGTCAGCCTTCTGAAAAAACTTCTGTGCACTCTTTATAAAAATCTTTTCATCCCATCTGTTTTCGAAAGCTTCGGTGATTTTTCTATGCTTGCTCTGCAGCACTTTCAGCCTGTCGAAAATGTCGTCGTGCTCCTGCTCGGCAGCCATAAACTCAGCCTTGCTCTGCACATATTCGCCGTTGACACGCTTATACTCTTTTACAGAGGGAATAACAACAGCGAAAATCAGGACAAAAAGGATGACAAGATAGAGCAGAATCCATATCAGCATCCGTATAAGACGTACCTCTTTCAGGCTCACTCTTCAACCTCGCTTCCGGCCTCTATGCTCCCCTCGTTTACCGAAACGAAACGCCACCAGCCGTTTTCGAGCGGATAGAATGTCGTAACGTTTCTTTGAAATACCGATTTGAGCGGTGCAAGCAGAAGATAGTTGTATACATCCTTGGAAGGGGTGACTCCGTAGAGTACAAGGCCGTTTCTGTCCAGTATCGCTTTGGTCAGCGTAATCTGGTCCGGTACCAGATCGAACAGATTTTGAATACTCTCTTTCATAAGTGTATTGTTTGTGCTGATAGTGTCGTACTTCTGGACAAGACGTTCGATGCGGGCAATTTCGGCTTTGAACTCCCTGCTTTTCAGATTAAACGACTCTGTCTGATGCTGCATGGAGACAATCTCGTTTTGCATGGACCGTTTTTTTAAAAGAATATAGGCTGTAAAGCCGAAAACCAGCAGAATTGTTATGGTCAGAAAAAGCAAAATCATTCTGCTTTCCGAATCGAGTCTGGGCTTTCTTTTTGGCCTTATAAAACTGTAACTCATCTCAGCTCTCCAGATCTTCGGCTGCCAGTTCCGCCATTACATCTATAGGGTCGAAAGAGTGCAGGCTCGCCTGCATGAAGAGCTCGTCTTCGATATAACGCACAAGGTCTCCTCCAAGATCGTCCATGTCAAAAATTGTAACACGCTCAATAAAATCATGGCTGTACCTGTCATCATGATAAAAGCGCGAAAGCGCTCCCTTCATCTCTTCGAAAAAGTTCAGATTGTACTCCAGAAGTTCGAATGCCGACTCATCTTCACCGGAACTCTCCCGCCCCAGATCCTCCTGAAACTCACCGAGCAGGTCAGAATCGCTTATAGACTCCACATCTTCATCTATCATCTCGAGATCAAAAGCCAGATCCTCAGACTCCACCTCCTCGGGAACTTCACTCTCCTCACCCTCGTTGATTATAAGTACCTGCGCATACCAGAGTTTCCCTTCTGAAAAGACAGCCAAAAAAGCCGCACCGTTTTGATGAAGCAGAAACAGTGCCGGCTTCGCATCAAGCATCGGCATACATTTTCTATACAGCAGCACAAAAGGTGAATAGAGAAGATCAAACTCAACCCTTTTAAATCTCTGCTCGAACCACTTCATCTCCACCAAAGAGGTATATGCCATCCAGCTGTTGTCCACACAAAGCGTGTTTACCAAAGCGGCATCTATACCGTATTTTTCAAGTGCACTTTTGGAGCACTCCGGGACGGCACCCTGATTACTTGTATCAAGCATTGCACAAACGTAGGTTTTGGGATAAGTCTGGCGTACCTCTTCAAGCCATGTAACAAACTCTCCGCTCTTTGAAGCCTCGATCTCCCGCTTTTGCTGCATATCGAATTTTCCATCTTCGATGTAACCGAAAGCAGAAAATATCGTCTCTTCGAAAATATAGAATAGAAGAGCCGTCTTCGGCCAGAAATAGCGTCCAAGCTTGCCCACACTCCGCCTTTTGGGTAGATTTAAACAATGATTTATTATCTTAAACTATTTTTGCTTAAACAACGACGCATAGAGACTGCGGAACTTCCCGTAAATCTCTTTTGCACGCTCCACCAGCTCTTTATCGGTAAGTTTCGTCGGTGAGAGCTGTTCATACTTGC
>CAYZMY010000073.1:0-5433 GCA_964479605.1 uncultured Campylobacterales bacterium
CGCTGCCGTTATGCTAAAATATCATACTTTAATCGACGAGGAACACTATTATGAAAGTTATAGAAGGACAGCTCAAACTTACAGGCTCAGAGCGCATAGCGATTATAGCGAGCCGTTTCAACCACATCATCACCGACAGGCTGGTCGAGGGCGCAAGAGATGCATTTTTACGTCACGGGGGGATGGAAGATAACCTCGATCTCATACTGGTTCCCGGAGCCTTCGAAATTCCGTTTGCACTTCAAAAGGCTCTGGAGAGCGGAAAATACTCCGCTGTATGCTGCGTTGGAGCGGTTATCAGGGGTTCGACGCCGCATTTTGACTATGTGGCGGCCGAAGCTACCAAAGGTGTTGCAAGCACAACCCTCAAATACGGAAAGCCTGTGGCATTCGGTGTTTTGACGACCGATACCATAGAGCAGGCCATCGAGAGAGCCGGATCGAAAGCCGGAAACAAGGGGTTTGAAGCGATGGCCGGGCTGATAGAGATGCTGGACCTCTACAGAGAGATGGAGGGTTAATGGCCACTCGTCACCAATCAAGAAGCGCAATTATAGGCCTTCTTTACGCCCACGATATAGGCAACCCGGAGGTTGAGCGCTTTGCCGAAGAGCTGCTGGAGGAGAAGAAGATAAGAAACAGGCAGAAAGAGTTTGCCCTGAGCCTTTATAACGGTGTGCTCGGACATCTCAAAGAGATAGACAAAGAGATAAGAGACCATCTGAAAGATTGGGATTTCGACAGGCTGGACCATGTCGACAAGTCTATAATGAGGCTTGGTGTCTACGAGCTGCTTCATACAGACCTCGATCGTGCCGTAATAATCAACGAAGCTGTAGAGTTGGCCAAAGAGCTTGGAAGCGACCAGTCGCCCAAATTTGTAAACGGGGTCCTCGATGCTATAGAAAAGTCCGCAAAGGGTGCCGAAGCATGAGCCGCATGAGCAAAGAGGAAGCTGTCGAGCTCATAAAAAACGGTGACCTCAAAAGCCTCGGAGAGATGGCCAGCGAGGTGAAAAAGAGGCTCCACCCGAAAAAGATAACCACCTTCGTCGTAGACAGAAACATAAACTATACAAACGTATGCTGGGTAGACTGCAACTTCTGCGCCTTTTACAGGCACGGAAAGGATGATGACGCATATGTGCTCAGTTTCGAGGAGATCGACAGGAAAATCGAAGAGCTGCTGGCTATCGGCGGAACGCAGATACTCTTTCAAGGCGGCGTACACCCCAAACTCAAGATAGAGTGGTATGAAGATCTGGTGGAGCATATCCATAAAAAATTCCCGATGATTACGATTCACGGATTCAGCGCCGTAGAGATCGACTATATCGCGAAGGTCTCCCGCATAAGCGTTGAAGAGGTGCTAAAAAGGCTTGCCGCCAAGGGGCTCAGCTCCATTCCCGGAGCCGGTGCCGAGATTCTCAGCGACAGGGTGCGGGATATCATTGCTCCGAAGAAGATAGATGTAAAAGATTGGCTGAATGTCCACAGGCTTGCGCATAAAAACGGAATAAAATCCACCGCCACAATGATGTTCGGAACGGTAGAGAGTGATGAAGAGATCGTCGAGCACTGGGATCTCATAAGAAACCTTCAGGACGAAACGGGCGGATTCAGGGCGTTTATAATGTGGAGTTTCCAGCCGTACAATACGAAGCTTCAGCGCGAAGGGATAGTTACTCACAAGACAAGCCCAAACCGTTACCTTCGCCTTCTTGCAGTCAGCCGCCTCTTTCTGGACAATGTGAAAAACATTCAGAGCTCATGGGTTACACAGGGAAGCTACATAGGCCAGATGGCCCTGATGTACGGTGCCAACGATCTTGGAAGCACGATGATGGAAGAGAACGTTGTAAAGGCCGCCGGAGCTGTTAACCGTATGAACCAGGATGAGATGATACGCCTTATAAAAGATATAGGCGAAAAACCGGCGAAGCGCAATACCGCATATGAGATTCTGGAGGCTTTTTGACCCCCGACATTCTGCCTGCTGCAGAGGAAAAGAAGAGCTCGGCAATGCATAGAGCCGACAAAAAATGCGCTAAAGAGGGTGCCAGATTATGAGACTATTTACCGGGATACTTTTTTTCCTATCGGTTTTTCAAGGAGTTTTGATGAGTGCGTTACTGGACAAGGTAGAGATCAACGGCGTAGAAGTTCCGCTTATTTTCGAAGAGGAGAGGCTCTTGCCTATCGCCTCAATGCAGGTGGTTTTCCGATACAGCGGTTCATTGGCCGATGACGGTCATGCCGGTCTGGCAAAGTTTTCCGCACGCATGATGAATGAGGGTACGGCTAGTCTTGGAAGTACCGGTTTTGCAAAAGCGCTTGAAGAGAGAGCGATAAGTTTGAGTGCTCATACCGGGACGGAGACATTCGTTTTCGAACTGGGCAGCCTGAAAGATCAATTCGGCAAAGGTGTGGAGCTCTTTGCATCATTGCTTGAAGATCCCAACCTGACGCCTGAGAGTTTTAAAAAGGTGCAGACGACGACCATCGGATCTTTGATGAGAAAAGAGAGTGATTACGATTATCAGGCAAGTCTGCTTCTTAAAAAGCTTCTCTTTGAGGGTACTCCGCTTGCAAACCCGGCGGACGGGACGGTCGATCAGATCAAATCTTTGAAATTGGCGCAGGTGGAGAGCTTTTTAAAAGAGCACCTGGTTTTGCATCGTGCCATAGTGGTGATCGGCGGGGCTATGACTCTGAAAGAGGCGAAAGAGTATGCGAAACAGGCTCTAAAAACGGTTGCCTCTGGAAAATCGGAACCGCTTCCATACTTCAAGGCCAGCGATGCAGGAAAAACGGAGAGTGAAAAGAGAGCGACAGATCAGGCATACATCTATTTCGGAGCCCCTTTTGAGATGCGTGTGGACGATCCCCAGAGCTACAAGGCGAAAGTGGCCGCTTTCATTTTGGGAAGCAGCGGGTTCGGCAGCCGCCTCATGGAAGAGGTAAGGGTAAAAAGAGGGCTGGCATATTCCGCGTACGGGCGCATAGTGCTGAACAGAAGCAGCAGCTACTTCAGCGGCTATCTGCAGACCAAAATTGAGAGCAGGGAAGAGGCGGTAAAAGTGGTCAGGCAGGTGATCGCCGATTTCGTAAAAAAAGGTGTAAGCGAAAAGGAGCTGGAAGATGCAAAGATGTTTCTTCTCGGCTCCGAACCTCTCAGAAACGAAACTCTTTCGCAACGGCTCGGCAGGGCGTTCAATGAATACTACAAAGGTCTCGGGCTGGGTTACTCCAAAAAACAGCTGGAGCTTATAGAGGCTTTGAAGCTGGACGATCTCAACAGCTTTATAAAAGCCCATCCGGAGATACTGAAGCTATCTTTCGCCATCATTACAGATGACAAAAAGTGAGGGGCTTGCAAAGGCCGGATTTTCGTCGCTGATAGAGCTGGCGATAAATATTCCACACGCATATAACGATACCCGTCTGAGTGATAGAGTAAATATTTCGCAGACAAACACTATAGAGGCGGAAGTCGTCTCCGTCTCCAGACTCTCCAAAAGACTCCAGGCCCGGGTTAGAACTCCTGCAAGCGAGCGTATGATAGAGATAACCGTCTTTCATCCAAAACCGTATCATAATGCACTTTTTAAACCGGGCATGAGGCATTTTCTTCAGGGCAAGATCGAGATGTTCGGCCCGAAACTCCAGATGACCAACCCGAAAATCATCTCAAAAACCGGTCAAATCGTTCCTCGGTACAGGTGTAAAATAAGGCAGGATATCTACAGACGGATCGTTGATGCTCTTGTCAGTGTCGATACTCTTGCGGAAGAGGGTCTGCCGCGGCCGTTTGCAGAGCTGATAGCAAGGGCGCACAAACCGGACGAGAAGTGGCTGGAGCTGTACCGAAAGTATGAGGGAATCGGCCCTAAAACTCTGGAAGCCCTGAAATTTGCGGAGGCATTCGACTACTTTTCAAGGATGCGGAACAAGCGTGTAAAGTTTGAGGCGAAAAAGCCCCTGAAAGGGAGTATCGAGCCCTTTTTGAGCAGGCTTCCGTTTGAGCTGACCGAAGGGCAGAAGAGGGCGATTGCAGAAATAGCGGAAGATCTGCGCGGTCCTGCAGCAGCGAGGCGTATGGTTGTGGGCGATGTAGGGTCGGGAAAGACGATGGTCATTCTTGCCGCTGCCATGACAGCCTATCCGGAGAGGTCGATTTTGATGGCGCCTACTTCGATACTTGCCAGGCAGCTTTATGAAGAGGCCAAAAAGTGGATGCCGGAATTTGTGAATATAGCACTCGTTACCCAGGGAAGAGAGAGTGCAGAGGTGTCAAATGCCGATTTCATTATCGGAACGCATGCACTTCTTTACAGGGATCTTCCCGAAGCGGAGCTTGTTATGGTGGATGAGCAGCACCGCTTCGGTACCGAGCAGCGCAAAATGCTTGAGAAGTTCCACTCGGGCGAAAAAAGAAAACCCCATTTTCTGCAGTTTTCGGCCACACCTATTCCGAGAACACAGGCGATGCTCGACTCCGCTTTGATCGATATATCTTTGATAGAGTCGACCCCTTTTGCAAAAGATGTGCAGACGCATATAGTCGGCAGGCGGGATTTTGAGAAGCTAAAAGAGCACATAAGCCGGGAGATTGCCCGAGAGAAGCAGGTGCTTGTCGTCTACCCGCTTGTAGAGGAGAGCGAACATATCGGGTATCTCTCTCTTGAGGAGAGCGAGGAGTTCTGGAGAAAGAATTTCAAAGGGGTTTACGTTACGCACGGCAAAGACAGGCTAAAAGAGGAGGTGCTTCAGGAGTTTGCGCAAAAAGGGAATATTCTGCTTGCTACCACGGTCATTGAGGTCGGAATTTCCCTTCCGAAACTCTCTACTATAGTAATAGCCGGAGCGGAAAGGATGGGTCTTTCCACCCTGCACCAGCTTCGGGGGCGTGTGGGCAGAACCGGTCTGAAGAGTTACTGTTTTCTATTTACAAACAGTACCGACAATGAAAGGCTGAAAGCTTTTGTAAATACAAAAAACGGTTTCGAAATTGCGAGACTGGATCTGAAGTTCAGGAAATCGGGTGATATTCTTGGAGGAAAGATTCAAAGCGGAAAAGAGTTTTTATGGCTCGATATGGCAGAGGATGAAGAGATAGTTAAAAGAGCCAAGCAGGCGGCCGGCGCCCGCTTTTAGTCTCAATAGAGTCCGAAACGACCGTCTCCGCGTCTGTAGAGTATACGCATTTTTCCGTCTATGTCGTTGAAGACGAGAAACTGTTTGTCCGGAGACTCTTTAAGCATGGTGAGGGCCTCTTCAATCTCAAGAGGTTTGTAGAGATCGAGCTCCATCGGTACGATTTCATCCGAATCGTCTGCAAGCGCTGCGGCTATCTCCGCTTCGTGTGCGGCAACCAGCTCGTCCGGGCGAACCGATTTGTGCTCTGTCACTTTATCGTGGTGGCGTCTGAGAA
>CAYZMY010000074.1:0-5398 GCA_964479605.1 uncultured Campylobacterales bacterium
TAAGCTCTCTTTACACGGCAGAGGATCAAAGCCTGTAAAAGGCCCTTTCGAGAATCTCGCTGAATGTCGGATGGGCGAGAATAGTATCTCTGCAGAGCTTTGCGTCCATCTCCCCGGCAAGCGCCATCGAAACCACCGCTATCAGCTCCTCTGCACCAGGGGCCAAAATCTCCGCACCGGTAACGAAGCCGTCGGAGTCTTCGTAGAGAATCACCATTCCGTTGTCGGCATCGCAGATCTGAGCATACGGCCACCCTTTCATAGGCATCAAAACAGCATTGTCATCGGCGCTGAAGGAGCCGACGGTCGCGTAACTCATCGGAAGGGTGTGTATGAATTTGACTACTCGTCCGAGATCGAGAGGTGACGGGTTGTTTCCGGTTATCCTTGCGACGACGTTCAGCACCTCCGCTCTCGCGGCGTGCGCAAGCTGCAATTTGCCGTTGCAGTCTCCTATGGCGTAGTGTGAAGGAAGCGTCGTCTCGAAAAAAGAGTCGGTCTCGATACCCTTTTTACCTATTTTTATCTCTTCGACACCCACCGCATCGGTAACGGCTCTTCTTCCTGTGGCTACCAGCAGAAGAGGTACGTAGTGCTGTGAACCCTCTTCGAAAGTTATATGTACACCCTTTTTGGAAGTGGCTGCCGCTTTTTTTATGGAGCTGTTCGGTATCAGCTTCACACCTATCGCCTCGAGTTGGGCAGCCATCGCTTTGCCGATTGCGGGGTGGGCTTTTCTAAGAAGCGTATCGTGCCTCCAAATGAGCTCTGTCTCTACTCCTGAAGCCGCCATGAATGAGGCCATTTCGAGACCTATCGCTCCGTCACCGTAGATAGCCGCTTTTTTTGGAAGTGTGTTTAGATTGAGTATCTCATCGCTTGTTACTACGCTTTTGCCGTCATACTCGATGCCGTCGGGTATAAACGGCCTCGAGCCGGTGCCGATGACGATATTGTCGGCTGTGATCGATGTTCCGTCAATCTCGACTCTGTTCGGTTCTACAATTTTTGCCTCTCCCCCTGAGAGATCTACCCTGCTGCACTGTCTTCGTATCGCTTCCGTAGCCGCCCCGACCACTCTCTCTTTCTCTTCGAGCAGCGCTTTCATATCCAAAGCGGCAAAGCTGTTATAGAGCGGCTTTTTACTTTGCAAAGAGGCAGTAGCGGCATGAAGAAAGAGTTTGGACGGTATGCAGCCGTTGTGCAGGCATGTGCCTCCAAGATGTTCCATATCTTTTTCCACAAGAAGGGTTTTAAGCCCCGCTTTTGCAGCTACCACCGCACCTGCGTAGTTCAGACCGCCTCCTATGAAGCAGATATCGTATCTATCATCCATCTTTTTTACCCCTTTCATATTCGAACAGCAGACTTTCGAAGTCGGCTATTTTTCCCTTTTCAACCCTCACTCCCTCCGCCGCCAAAAGCTCCATCTTCCTCTTCGCGCCGCCGGGGGCGGAGTAGTTGCCCAGACTGCCGTCCGACGGTACCACTCTGTGGCATGGAACTTCCGGGGCGTAAGGGTTTTTACCTACGGCACTTCCCACGGCACGGACTGCCCGGGTACCTATATATTCGGCTATCGCTTTATATGTGGTGACTCTCCCTTCGGGAATGAGCTTCAAAGCCTCCCAAACCCTCTTTTGAAACTCAGTCGCCACCCTTTTTCGCCCTCTCGAAAAATCTCTCATCAACCGCTATGTTCTTCAGGGTACGCATAAACAGGGCTGCCTGGTAACCGTTAACGACTCTGTGATCTACAGTCAGTGTAACCGCAATCTTTCCTTCGATTTCACTTCCGACCGCCGCGATCGCACTGTCTTGTCTGTTTATCATCGCGTCGAACCGCTCGATACCCGTCATTCCAAGATTGCTCAACCCGAAAGTGGAGCCGGTCATATCGTCTGGTTCTATCCTCTTTGATGATATCTTCTTTTTCATCTCCTCCAGCATCGAAGATATCTCCTCCACACCCTTTTTGTTAAGGTCTTTGAATACCATTGCATAGAGATCTTCGCCTTCGGCCATAGCGAGCGATATGGAGGCATCGGGCCATACAAAAAGCGAATCCTCTTTCAGTGTCGTCCTGAACTCCTCATGCTCCATCATAGCCTCTGCGAAGAGCTTCAGCAGCCAGACCGTATAGGTGAGTTCTTTGGTCTCATATCTCTTTAAAAGCGACGAATCGATGCTGTCGAAGATGTGGTAGACCGGCTTTTTGGAAGCTTCGGTTACAGTAGATATTATCGCCTTTTTCATGGATGAGAGCGGTTTTGGAAGAGGAATGTGATTCTTTATGACATACTCTTTCACATCCTCCTCGCCGATCTTTTCGGATCTGTCGAAAACTCCGATATCGAGTGCATAGAGCTTAATGAGCTTCAATGCCTTGGGAGTGAAGTAGCGTCTTAGATACCACTCTTTTATATCCTCTTCATGCGCAGGCAGAGGTAGTTCGCCCGCTTTTTGCAAAGCTTCGATATCTACACCATATCTGGCGGCAAGGGCTCTTGCTTTCGGGGAGGCTTCGCCGGATATGACGGGACGGATCGACGATCTCTTCTCCTCTACCTCGGCTGTTTCTGCGGGTTCATGTTTTTGCGGGGCTTTGGGCTCTTTTGCCGGTTCTGCGGAGCTAAACAGCTCGTCGACGACACTTTTTGAGCTTTTTGCACTCTTTGGTACCGGCTCTTTCTCTTTTGAAGCGCTTTTGGGGATATTCGGTGCTCTTTTAGGCTCCTCTTTCTCTCCTTTTTCCTCACCGCTCTTACCGTTTCCGGTTTCCAAAACGGCAATGACCGTACCGACGGGCACACTCTGGCCCTCCTCTGCTTTCAGCTCTTTTACCACTCCGTCTTTGAAACTCTGAACCTCCATTACCGCTTTGTCACTTTCGACTTCGGCTATGACATCTCCCGTTTTCACACTGTCGCCCGGGTGCACCTTCCAGCTTATAAGCTTGCCCTCCTCCATTGAAGCAGAGAGTTGAGGCATTACGATTTCATAGGCCATTTTCTCTACCCCACTTTGTAATCTGTTCGACGATCTTGTCGGGAGTCGGAATAGATAGCTGCTCCAGCGTTCTGTTGTACGGTATCGGCACATCTTCACCGGCTATTCGCAATGGCGGCGCATCGAGGTTAAAAAAGAGATCTTCGCATATACGGCTTACTACCTGTGATCCGTAGCCGCCTGTTCTGTGATCCTCTTCGACCATCACCACTCTGCCGGTCTTTTCAATTGATTTTGCAATCGTCTCGAAATCTATCGGGTTTAGTGAGCAGAGGTCTATCACTTCACAGCTTTTATTTAAATTTTCCTCTATTTTCTGCACTGAAGCCATCACCTCATCGACCATCTTAAGATAGCTTATTATCGTGATATCTTCCCCCTCCTTGACTACACGGGCTTTGAACGGGTCGAGCTGCTTATCGAAGTCGACCTCTCCCTTTTTGTTGTATAGCAGTTCATGTTCGATGAATATGACCGGATCGTCCATCAGTATAGCTTTTTTGAGTGCGTGGTAGGCGTAGTTCACATCGCTCGCGGCAAGGACAGTGAGGCCGGGAACCGCACAGAGCATCTGCTCGTAGCTCTCGGAGTGCTGCGCAGCGAGCTGCCTGCTGACACCCTGCGGAAAACGTACAACCATAGGCAGCGTTATCTTTCCGGCGCTCATATAGTGGAGTTTGGACATATGGTTTATGATCTGGTCGAACGCCAGCAGAGAGAAGTTTGCCGTCATTATCTCGGCAACGGGTCTGAGCCCTCCCATAGCCATACCGACGGCATTGCCTACTATGGAGAGTTCCGCTATCGGGGTATCGATCAGCCTTCTTTCACCATATTTGGCGACAAGCCCTTCAGTTACCCTGTAGGTGCCTCCGTAAAGGCCTACATCTTCTCCAAGCACCACTACATCCGGATCCATCTGCATCGTTTCGTCTATAGCACGGTTCAGCGCTTCACGATATAACATTGGCACACCTTTTGCAAAATAGATCTTCAAACAGTTCAGCTTCAGCAGGCTCGGGACTGGAAGCCGCAAACTCTACAGCCTCTTCTACCGCCTTCTCGGCCCTTTGCTCAAGCGACTCTATCATCTGTGTATCTGTACCGAAGTTCTCCAAAAGGGCCGACTTCATCCTCTCTATGGGGTCTTTCGATTTGCATATCTGCATCTCCTGAGGTGAGCGGTAGTTTCCGGAATCACTCATGGAGTGGCCCTCGTATCTGCATGTAAAGGCCTCTATAAATATAGGCCCGTGGCCGTTTTGAATCTCTCTTTGAGCCTCTTTTACCGTTTCATATACGGCTATTGCATCCATACCGTCCACTGCCAGCGTAGGCATGTATGGTGCGGCCTTTTTCGACTGCTCCAGGAAGGGTGAAACGCGTGTAATCTCCGTTCCGATGGCATAGCGGTTGTTTTCACACAGGAATATGAGCGGCAGTTTCCATGCGGATGCTATATTGAGTGACTCGAAAAAGGCACCGCCGTTTGTTGCACCGTCTCCGAACAGCACCATCACTCCCTCTTCTTCTTCCTTGTATTTACGCGCATATGCGCATCCGACGGCATTCGGAATCTGCCCGCCGACTATGGCATCCCCTCCGTAAAAAAAGCGTGACGGATCGAAAAGGTGCATCGATCCCCCTTTGCCGCGGCTGACCCCGGTCACTTTTCCAAAGAGTTCCGCCATCACCGCACGGGGTTCTATACCTCTGGAGATAGCCAGTATATGTTCTCTGTATGTAGAGAAGACATCTCCCTTTTCAAAAGCTTTCATTGCACCGACACTGAAAGCCTCCTGTCCGATGTCCAGATGCAAAAACCCTGAGATATCGTCTTTCATATAGTGCTCTTTGGCCGCATACTCGAATCTGCGTCCGAGCACCATATAGTAGTAGATCTCCTCTGCAAGCAGCTTGTTCATGATGAAAACTCATCCAGCGCCTCTACTACGGGCGTCATATACATAAGTGCGGGACCGCCGTGCATCAAAACTGCCTGCATGGCGGAATCGAGTATCTCCTTTTCGTCCGCTCCGGCATCAAGTGCACCTTTTACATGGAGCGCTATGCACCACTCACACTGTGCCGCGACTGCGAGCGCCACGTTTATAAGCTCTTTTTGTTTCGAGTCGAGCCTGCTTGGTTTCTCTACGGCAGTCATGAAGTTGTGGAATGCGGATATCTGATCCGCCTCCTCCTTCTGAAGCCGGCCTATAAGCTTTTTTATCTCTTCAAGCTTCTGTGTATACTTGCCCATCGCATACTCCTTTTTTGGTATATGGTTATTATACTTCCGCAAAAGTAAACAGAAGCAACTATTACCGACCGAGATAAAAAATCTACATAGATATTACGCAGAATGCGTAAAATCATCTCGAAATCTTGG
>CAYZMY010000075.1:0-5369 GCA_964479605.1 uncultured Campylobacterales bacterium
CCTCTTCCTTTTCCGGCTGCCCAACCTTTTCCGGCACCTTTGCCTCTTCCTGCTACAGTTCCTTTTCCTATGACAATACCTTTGCCTGAAACAGTGCCTGTACCTTTTTTGTAATGGATTTTTCCGTCTTTGCCACGATAAACCGCTACGCCGGTTCCGTGGGCTGTTCCACTGCCTTTAAAGATACCTTTTCCATGAGCGATTCCGCTTCCCTGAACTGTACCTTTTCCGTGAACTACACCCTCTTTTGCCATAAGTGACGGCGTGTAAAAAAGTACTCCAGCTGTCAAAGCTATCGTTGCTGCTGTGATCTTTTTCATTTTTTGCTCCTTGGAGTATGATTTGGAAAACCGAAAATTATTTCCGACTCTCCTTACCATTTATACGCAGAAAATGAAAAAACTATCCCCTCTCATTGGAAAATTTTGGAATCAGCAGCTCATTTTTAAGTCTTGGATGATTTTTCAGCATCTGTTTTACTCTTTTTTTCTGTTTTTCGGATAGAGAAGAGTAGAATTTCTTCCATTGCGCAAGCATCTCTTTGCGCACAAGGTTACTATCCCTTTCAATTTTCTTCATTGCCGATTTCAGCAGATCGATATCCGGATCAGCTTTTCCAAGCTCTATTCGAAAGAGTTTTACGGTATCTCTTTTTTCTCTTTTCAGTTCGTTAAATCTTTTCCGCGCTTCTGAAACGATTCTCACCAACTCCTTCTTCTGCTCTTCGCTCAACGAAAGCCTTTCAGCCGCCATTTCAACTCTTTTTAGCGGGTTTTGTGCCTCTTTTACACTTTTCTCGGCCAGTAGATATCCCGCTGCAAAAAAGATGTTGAAAGCTATTGAAACAGCCAGTAGAATGATAAATGCCGGATTTTTCATTTAATCTCTCCAAAATCGAAGTCGAGCAGATTTTCGCTGCTGAAATCCGCTGCCAGAAGTCCCAGATCTTTCTCCAAAAAGAGTTCGGAGGCGGATGCAGACGACATATATGTGCCGGCCCCCGCCGAAAGCCCGAAGTATGATACAAGAACGAAAATAACCGAAGCTGCAGCCAAAGAGAGAGAAGTTTTCACAAATGAGCTATTTGCAGGTTTTGCGATGTTTGCAAAGGGTAAGTTTGGAGTGCATTTGGCCTGCAACAGATCGGAATATCCATTTTTTGCCTGCTTTAGCATGATTACCGTATCAAGACACGATGTACATCCGGCGAGATGAGATTCAACCCTCTCACGATCTTCAGGATCGAGTCTCATTTCAATATATGCAGCCAGATCATTGTAAGAGGGACACTTTTCCTTAATGCTCATGCTGCTTTTATACTTTTGCCATAGCTCTTTTTCATTCATGAATGATCCTTGTAATACTTTCTAAGCTTCTCTATCGCTTTGTGTTTGGTACTGCGTATCGTCTGAACATCTACACCCAGAAAATCCGCAATATCCACAGGTTCCATCTCTTTGTCGAAGAGCAGACGCAAAATCAGTTCCTGGCGTCCTGACAGCAGACCCTTTGGAAGATCGATCTCAAAATTACGGTTATCTGCATGAATTTCCGCAGAAGCTCTCTCTTCATCGAGTCGGAAATGGTTTTTTCTCTTTCTCAGCAGATCTATAGCGACACTGCGGCTTATTACTCCAAGCCATGTCGAGAGAGAGGCTTTCTGTCTGTCGTATGACTTCAAGAGTCTGAAATTCTCTTTTAGGAGTTTCAGATAGACACTCTGCACGGCATCGTCAATATCTTGCCGCTCTGCAGTTGTATATATTGACAGAGTCTTGTATACAACCGATCTGATCAGAGGAGAACTCTTCTCGACAAAACGCTCCCAGGAATCTTTGTCTCCATCCAGCAGTTTGTCGAGTATTTCGGTATCTGTCATGTTATGCGCAGCCTTTTACCCCTGATACCGGGCGGCTCGATTATCGATTGATCCGTCCGTTTTACAGTTATACGCAGATTTCAGGTAAAACATCCCTGATGCTATTTCCTAAGTGTTGCAATAAGCCGTTTCGGTATCGCAAAGAGTGCCAGAGCCTCCGCTCCGTTTCTGCATACGATGTCTGCACTCGTAAGTGTCTGGACAGAGCACCCTTCGTCCGCTACGACAGCTACGGAAACTGCTGCCGTACGTATCATCTGCAGATCGTTGTTTCCGTTTCCTATCGCTGCGCATCTGTGCGCGCCGATCTCTTCTACATATTCTCTCTTTTCGGCGGTATGGTCGGAAGATGCAAGAATTTTAAGCTCAACTCCCAGCCCATCGATCTGGGCTGCGACACTGCCGAAAGTGTCTGCCGTTATGATATGAACCCTGTATCTGCCGACAAGCGTTTTTATAATCTCGGCCGCCTCCGGCAGCAGTATGCCGTCTTTTGCTATCGTGCCGTTGTAATCGCATACGATATCACTTATTTCCAACTCTTTATAGCCCGGAATCTGCATTTTTTTCTCCCTCTGCTTCTCTTTCTCTACTCTATGTAATTGTCGAACTCCGAAGGGAGTTTGATCTTGAGCTCTTTGAGCTTTTTTGCATTCAAAATAAGATTGGGCCGCCCTTTCTGCCAGAAAAATGCGCCTACAGCCGCATCCCGGTTTTTTATATAGTCGCTGTAGCTGGTTGCAAAATAGAGTCTCTGGCTGTTCGGAGGACATGAAGATCTGTACTTTTCAAGCCTGTTTGAGAGTATCATATCCGCATCGCTGCATGATTTGGTTTCGATCAGATTCTCCTCTTCTTCGAAAAGCTTCTCGTATGCCGGATCGTCGGTATAGATGAAAACTACACTTACTCCAAGAAGAGATGTAGCCACTTTTCCTATTATTTTTGCTTTTATGGAGTCCGGTCCATCGGCAAAAGAGAGCGTAAAAAGGATAATCAGAGCAACCAGACTTTTCAAAACTGATACTCCATTCCGATCCAAATGCGTCTATCTATGACATCCAGACCGTTTGCGCGCGTTACTTCGCCTGTAACGGGGTCGATCCCGTAATAGTTGCTCTTTAGGGCTTTTCCCAGTATATTGGCCCCCTTTGCAAAAAGAGAGAGTCTACGGGAATAGCGGTAAGTTACGGCCCCATTTAGATCCCACCCCGGTTTTAGGCCCGGCCCGTAGGTGTAGACAAGACCGGTATGCAGATCGAAACGCCCCAAAGAGCGGCTGTAGTCGGCTATCGCCCCGTATGTATTGCGGTTGGGCAGTGAGTTGTGCGGCTGCTGAAGATTGGTCCAGAAATCCGCCTTGAAGCGTCCGGCTCCGGGGAATGAGTAGATGTATTCGTATAAAAGACAGTCGATCACGATATCATCTTCGAAATTGTAATAGCCTCTGCCGTTGAAGTAGAGGGCATCTTTCTTTATATAACGTGCCGCTAGAAGGGAGGTTTCGTGTTTTCGGTGTCTGTATGTCAGCTTTGTTGAAATTATGAAAGAGCGCTCCACATCCGGATCACTGTTTTGTCCGTAGAGGTAGCGGTTTTCGAAAAGTGTTTTTGCCTCTGGAGCGAAACTGCCGTAAAAGAGGAAGCTTTTCGATACCCATCTGCCGCTGTTGTAGATATAGCCCAGACGGCCTGAAACCAATGTATAGTCTCGTACAACCGCTCTCTCGAAATAGCGATCGACTTTTACAGAGCCTGCAACCATTTTTTTATCGTCTATCAGATAGCTGCTCTGGGCAAAGAGTGATACCGCAGTTTGTCGGTCGAATTCGGTAGGTATATTATATGCACGGCCGTCCAGATATGCTTCTTTGAGCTCAAATCTTCCTGTCTTGGCCTGCACTCCCAGGAAACTCTCCAGTCTCTCTGTGCCGAATCCTTTTTTTAGCTGGGCTTCGGCATGATATTGAACGATTTTCATGCGTGAAGAGCTGATTGTGACAGCTCCATTTTCGGAAGGGAAAACTCCAAGAACGGTTTTTGATGCATCATAATGGTCAGTTGAATTTCGGGTAAAGTGCAAAAAGGCGTTCAGATTCTGATCTCTGTTATCGTAGTGCCACCCCCCGTATAGGTAGTTGAAAGAGATATGCGGACTGAGTGGGTCCAGATGCGGACTGTTGCCCAAAAAAGAGTCGAGCCTTCCGCGAATGGCCTGCATTTCGAAACGGTGGCGGCCTCTGTCTATCTGTCCGTAAAAATCTGTACTCTCTCTGTCTTTGGAGAGTCTGTTTCCGTTGTAAACAATCTCCTTGCGATTCAGATTTCTATAATCAAGATATGCAAGATAGGAGTTGTTTTCATCTTTTGCCGTTGAATATGCATAGAGTTCGCTTGAGCCGTAGCTGCTGCCCACAGCTCCGAGTACAGTAGTATCTTCTCTTTGCGGATCTTTCGTATACATCTTTATTACGACAACGGCTCCGTCTATGCCGAGTGTCTGCGAAGGAAGACCGTAATATACCTCTACGTGGTCAATATAGCCCATATCCAGCTGCCCGAACAGTTTAAGGGCATTTCCGAAGAAGGGCGTATAAAGCAGCCTCTCATTTATATAAACCCGCATACCGGCAGGAGGGTCGGGCTGATAAGGGGCATAAAACGATGCCGAAAGTCCGAGCCTGCTTTCGTTATAGCGTATGAATGGAATCTTTTCGATAATCTCCTGCAGAGACCTGATCTGCATTCTGTCCAGATCCTGCCTGGTAAATACTATGAGAAAGCCGTCACTCTCTCTTTTGGTCTGTTCGGAGAGGTCCGCTTTCCTTGCATAGGAACTGAGCATATTCTCTATGCTATCATCCGCTAAAAGAGTGGTAAACGAAGATAAAAAGAGAAAACAGAAGGACATAAATATAACAATAGGAACTCTGGCAGGCATTTAGCAATATCTCCGTTATTGGTGTTATAATTGCGTAAAATCAGTTTTTATATCTGCTGAATAACGTTACTTATTAACTGATATCAGGATAACACGAAAGTATACATTAGAGTTCTTTTCATAATGCTTGCAGAGGCGAAGCATTTTTGGGATGGATGTATGAAAATCAAAATCAAACGGGTGAAAAAAATGGAAAAAATTAAACTCACAGAATATAGTCACGGTGCGGGATGCGGATGCAAAATTTCGCCTATGCTGCTCGAAGAGATACTCGAAAGTGCCAAACCGGCGGTGCACTATCCGAATCTGCTCGTAGGCAACGACAGCAGAGACGATGCTGCCGCTTTCGATCTCGGCGACGGTACTTCGGTGCTCTCGACAACAGATTTTTTCATGCCGATAGTAGACGACCCCTTTACATTCGGAAAGATCGCCGCCACGAACGCTTTGAGCGATATCTATGCGATGGGCGGCAGGCCGTTGATGGCGATCTCGATATTCGGATGGCCCATAGACAAACTTCCGCCCGAAGTCGGAAGAGAGGTTATAG
>CAYZMY010000076.1:0-5310 GCA_964479605.1 uncultured Campylobacterales bacterium
TCTCTTCTATCGGGATCATGTCGAGATAGGAGTAGGGCGACTCAATGAGTTCGATGAGAGAATCGAACGTTTCGGCTGTAGATTCGTCGGTCGCTATGAGGCTCAGTTCGCTGGTTTTGTGTGAAAATGCAAGTACCAGCTTCGGGCGGATCATATCGAGGTCGGGAATATGGTCTCTGTCGGCCAGTGAGTCCATAAACGGCTTTAGTACAGGCTCGAAGACCTTCACCATGTCATAGCCTATGTAACCGATAAACCCGTCTATAAAACCGAGGCCGGTTTCGATGCGCTTGTTTATGTATATATCTTTGTCTATCGTGGAGTAGTACTCTTTTAGAAAAGAGAATGGGTCGGTTTCCGGATTGTGTACAATACCGGTTTCGTCTATGTACGTGGTCCGGTTATCTTTATAGAGAAGCCGCTCTTTGGCGCCTATGAAGATGAAGCTGAAGTTTCCCTCTTCGCTACCGCCCACGCTCTCGAAGAGCATGGTGATCTCATCTTTGAAGTGCTCTCTTACCTTCGCATAGAGCGCCGGCGGTGCGAACTGGTCGAAGAGTATCTTTTTTACAAAAACCATCAGACTACTTTTTTGTCGTTATGTATGCATTCTGGTTTATCCGCTTTTTTACGCGGTCCAGATCTTTTTTTGCAGCACTTCTGCTCTGATACGGGCCTACGAGTACCTTTTTGTACGGCTTGCCGCTTTTTGTGCCTTCAACTACGATGTAGTTCAGGCTCTCTTTTTTTATGGAGTCAAGGAACTTTTTATCAGGCGGGTAACGGAAAAACGCACCAACCTGTATGAAATATTTTCCGGAAGCGGCCGGTGCTTTCGGTTTTTCAACCTTTTTTACAGGGGGTGCAGTTTTTGGCTCCGGCTTTTTGGCAACCTGTTTCGGTGTTGCTGCCTTTGCCGGTTTTTCAGGGACCTTCGCCTGCTCCTGGACGCTTGGTGCAGCCTCTTTTACCTCTTTGGGAGCATTCTGTTTCAGTTTGCTGATGACCTGCTCAATCTTATCTTTGCTTTCGTTCTCCTCTTCTATGGGAACCTGCTCAAACAGCGGCTCTTTGGCCTGCGGTGCCGGTTTGCTCACAGGTTCAGGCGGCAGTATTACCGATGAACGCGGTGTGTTGTCGCCTTCGATAAGGCTTTTTGTAACGAGTATGATCAAAATGAGCACAAGCAGTAAAATTGCAGCGGCAAGAAGTATTTTTTTCAAACCGGACGGTTTTTTGGACTGTATTATCAAATTGTCAAGATCGTCTTGCTTCTCTTCCATGTTTTCTCCTTCCGTGCGGTGTAGGTGTTGTATTTGCGGGTCACATATGTTTTGACCAGGATGCTCCCCGCTCTTTGGCATACAGCTTGTAAGGCAGTATCAGTATATTGTACTCTCTAGGCAGGTCAGGGGAGGGGAACATCCTCCACTCCCTCGGCAGTTTGGTGGCCAGCTTTGTCGAAAGCAGGCGCCCGAGCTGGTACGCTTCGGACAGGGTTGTATGGCCTTTGTGCACATATAGATGCAGGTGCCCGGGTGTTTTTGATTCGTAGGCTGTGAAGTTAATGAACCCCTCTTCTCTAAGCAGGAGCTGTGCCCTGTGCCAGAACCTCTCCGGGTTTCGTCCGTTATAGTCGAAGACGATATTTTCCACTTTTTGGTGGCGATTTATCAGGTCGTGGGCGATTACGGCTTTTTTGTCGCTGTGCTCATTCATTACCGTTCTTGTGAGCGGCTTCTCTATGCGCTCGAACTTGTTATAGAAGATGCGTCCGTTCATATTTATTTTATCTACTATATTGGAGTGCTGCACATAGTAGTGGTCTGATACAAATTTTATGAGCTGTGTATCGACATTATACATCACTTTCCTTTTGCAAAAACGCAACTGCAGGTGCAATCAAACGGTACAGTTTCGGACTGTAGTCGAATCTGTCGCTTTTGCCGGTAGTTTGCAGCTTTTCCATGACTCTCAGTACGTCGGTCTGTCGTATATTACGAAGCGTCTTGCAAGTTCGGTCATCTTCTCTTTGATTTCCTCCTGCTTCTGCTCATTGGCGATATCATCGAGGACATCGCATATGGCGTTGCCGATCGTTTCAAACTCCGCCTCTTTCATGCCGCGTGCGGTAAGTGCGGGAGAGCCGATGCGTATACCGCTTGTGACGAACGGGCTTCTTGTCTCGCCCGGTACCGTGTTTTTGTTGACGGTGATTCCGGCTCTGCCCAAGGCTGCATCCGCATCTTTGCCGCTGAAATCCTTGTCCAGAAACGATACGAGTATAAGGTGGTTGTCCGTACCGCCGCTGACAACATTGTACCCTCTTTTCATCAAAATATCGGCCAGAATGGAAGCGTTCGCTTTGACCTGTCTTGCGTATACTTTCCATGATTCATCGAGGTTTTTTGCAAAACCTACCGCTTTCGCCGCTATTACATGCACGAGCGGACCCCCCTGAATTCCCGGGAATATCGCGCTGTTTATCTTTTTTGCCAGATCTTCATCGTTTGTCATGATGAGCCCGCCGCGCGGGCCTCTGAGTGTTTTGTGTGTAGTGGTGGTTACAACATCGCAGTGGGGGAACGGATGCGGATGCTCGCCGGCTACGACAAGTCCTGCTATATGCGCAACGTCGGCAAGCAGCAGTGCGCCTACACTGTCGGCGATTTCGCGGAACTTCGCGAAGTCTATCTCTCTTGCATATGCACTGGCGCCGCAGACGATGAGTTTGGGTTTTACTATCTGCGCGATGTCGGCGACACGCTCATAGTTGATCCGGCCGTCGAGCTCTACACCGTAGGTAAAACTCTGATAGTTTTTGCCTGAAAAACTCACCTTCGCACCGTGAGTGAGATGGCCTCCGTGGCTTAGATCCATACCCAGAATTTTGTCTCCTGCTTTGAGCAAAGCGGCGTAGACTCCGCCGTTGGCCTGGCTGCCGGAATGGGGCTGGACATTGGCGTATTCGCATCCGAAGAGAAGCTTTGCCCGGTCAATGGCCAGCTGCTCTACGGCATCGGCATACTCACACCCGCCGTAGTAGCGCTTGTAGGGGTAGCCTTCGGCATATTTGTTTGTAAATACGCTTCCCTGCGCCTCCATGACCTCCGGAAAGGTAAAGTTTTCACTGGCGATCATTTCAAGATGGTCTGTCTGTCTTTCGAGCTCTTTTTCTATAATGTCGTAGACTATAGGATCATTCTGCTGCAAAACGGTCATTTTTCTTCCTCGCTGTTGTTTTCTTCCTCTTTGGTTGTGTCATTCTGCTGTTTTTGGGGACGCATGGCCGGGAAGAGAATGACATCGCGGATAGAGTGCTGATTTGTAAGAAGCATAACCAGCCTGTCTATACCTATACCCTCTCCCGCTGTGGGTGGCATACCGTAGCCGAGTGCCTCTACATAATCTTCATCCATATGCATCGCTTCGTCATCACTCTCTTTCAGGCTTGCCTGTGCCTTGAAACGCTCATACTGATCGAGAGGATCATTGAGCTCGCTGAATCCGTTTGCGATCTCTTTCCCGGCTATAAAGAGCTCAAAACGCTCGGCGATATCGGGATTGTCGTCGCTTCTGCGTGCAAGCGGGCTTATCTCTATCGGGAAATGTGTGACGAATGTGGGGTTGATCAGTTTCTCTTCGACAAATGCGTCGAAAAGCTCTCCCCACAGCTGTCCTTTGCCGAGACTCTCTTCTGTCTCTATGCCGCTCTTTTTCAGGTAGCTGCGCATTGCATCTTTATCTTCCAGAATCGACTCCGGTACTCCGCCTATTTCAACAAGTGCCTCTTTGTAGGCTATGCGCTTGAATGGTGTTGAAAAGTCGATCTCATATTCGCCATATGGAAGTTTTTTCGGCAGCCCGAGCTCCTTGAAAAGATACTCGAACAGCTTTTCGGTAAGCTCCATCAGATCTTCGTAGCGGTGGTATGCCCAGTAGAACTCTATCATCGTGAATTCTGGGTTGTGGGTGTGGTCCATACCTTCGTTTCGGAAGTTTCTGTTAATCTCGAAAACAGCTTCAAAGCCTCCTACAACCAATCTTTTCAGGTAGAGTTCCGGAGCGATTCTCAGATAGCGGTCTACACCCAGTGCATTGTGGTGGGTGACAAACGGTCTTGCGTTTGCACCGCCCGGAATCGGGTGCATCATCGGGGTTTCCACTTCCAAAAAGCTGTGCTCTTCAAAGAAACGACGGATAAGACTCACTATTTTCGAGCGCATCAAAAAGGTCTGTTTTACATCCGGGTTCATTATCATGTCCAGATATCTGCGGCGGTAACGCAGCTCGATATCCTGCAGGCCGTGGAACTTCTCCGGCAGCGGGGTTATCGCCTTGGTTACGAGCTCGAGGCGTTTTACATGCATCGTCAATTCGCCGGTTCTGGTGATGAAAGGGTAGCCGGTGGCGGCAATGATATCTCCCACTTCTATCATCTTTTTGACTGTTTTGAACCATTCGTCGCCAAGATCGTCCCTGCTGAAATAGATCTGCAGTATTCCGCTCTCGTCTTCTATTTTGGCAAATGCGGCTTTACCCATAAGTCTTAGAAACTTGACCCGCCCGGCAATTGTGCAGCTTTCGTTTATGGCCTCTTTCTCTTCGCTGTCTTTCAGATAGGAGTATCTTTTCAGAAACTCTTCATTTGTACACTCTTTCAGTGCACGGTTCTGGTACGGGTTGATTCCCATTTCTCTTAGGGCATCGGCTTTCTCGATGCGCTGCTTTTGGTACTGATTGTCAAATATCAATCTTCTGTTCCCTTTTCATTGAGGTTTTTGTCTGATTTTTTCTGGCATTCAGGGCAGATACCGAAGATTTTCATGGAGTGGTCTTTCATAATGAAGCCGAACTCTCTAGCGATTTTCTCCTGTCTCTTCTCTATAGCCTCGTCATAAAATTCCAGAATTTTACCACAATTTGTGCAGATAATGTGGTCATGGTGCGCTTTGACTCCAAGTTCATATTTTTTCCCCTGTGTGCCGAAGGAGATCGAGGTGACTATTCCCGCATTTTCCAGAAGAGAAAGAGTTCTGTAGATTGTTGCGATGCCGGTGTTGAGTTCCGGCTCCGCACTTTTAATGAGGCGGTAGAGCTCTTCGGGCGTGAAGTGCCCGGCATGGTTGTAGAGTGTATGCAGGATAGTTTCGCGCTGCTTTGTGAACTTCAGATTGTTCGAGCGAAGTAACTGCTTGAACTGCGCAAGCAGAGTTTCGTAGGAGATAAGCGGAGATGTTGCAACTTCGTTACTTTTTTTCATCCGTTTCCTTTGTATCCTGCGATCCGATCTGTTTTTTTACGATTTGG
>CAYZMY010000077.1:0-5293 GCA_964479605.1 uncultured Campylobacterales bacterium
GAGGGCCGTACGGTAATGCTTACATTGACAAAGGCGTTTTAAATGCGGTATATCGCTCTTTTGCTGATTTTTTTGCAGACGGTTTGGGGATACACCTACAACGAACTGCTTCTTGATGCACAAAGCAGGATATATCCCAAACTTTTGATGCTCGAAGAGGGAATTGCAGCCAGGCATGATAAGAAACCTGTTGTATTTACCGTACTCTACGCACCTGAAGATGAGTTTGTCGCCGAAAGAATCGTAAACAAAATTGAGGTATATTACGATCATAGTCTCGGAGGTGTCCCGTTCGAAGCTGAAATGGCCACTTTCGATGAGTTGGAGTTCCCTTTTTATTCCGATGCGTTTTATATACTCAAAGCCGATGAAGAGGATATGAAAAAAGCTGTAGATTTTGCTTTGCATAAAAAGATACCGGTATTTGTATATGATTTCAAAGATTTAAAATATGGAGCGCTTTTTGCTTTGACTATAGAACAGTCGACTGTTATCTATCTTAACAGGGCGGTACTTCATAAGGCGGGGGTGCTTTTCGCCCCTTCGCTGTACAGTATAGTAAGGTTTGTTGATGCAGAGTGAGAAAGGGTATTCACTTTCTACCAAAATTATCTTTTATGTACTTTTCGTGGCTCTTATTGTTTTGGCTTCAATGTTTTTTGTTTTCGAACATATCGGCAAGAAGACTCTTTATGATGTAGAGAGGGAGAAGGCTGAACTTGTGGCAAAAGTTTTTGCTCCGCAGATCGGTATCAACCTCTATCTCGGTTTCGGTGATAAAGTTGATAAAGCTGTAAAACAGATTATGACCGAAAAGGATATTCTTGCTGTTTATCTGAAAAAAAATGGAGAGGTTATCAGGAAGCTGAAGCGCCACTCCAACGGTGTGAATATTCAGACTGAGACATTTCAGATAGATACACCCATATATGAGCCGGGCGGCAATAAACAGATTGCTGTGCTTGAACTTCACTACTCAAGCCTCCATTATCGTGAGATGGTCCAGAAGATGACACGTCTGCTTCTGCTTTTCTTCTCTATAGCGACACTGCTGTTTATTGCGCTTGCATATCAGATTAGAAAACGACTCATACCTCTTAAAAAAGTGGCCGGCGCACTTGCCGAGTATGATGTAAAAGGCGGAGAGCTTAAACTCGACTGCAACAGCGACGATGAAGAGATAAAGCTCATTATCAACGCTGTCGAGGAGATGCAGGAGAATGTAAGTGCCTATACCGAGCTGCAGGAGAATATGAAACAGATTCTTTCTCAAAAAGTGGAAGAGAAGACTGCACAGCTGTGGCAGCAGCTCTATACGGATCAGCTTACAGGACTTCCGAACAGACGGGCTTTGATGGACGATCTCTCAAAACAGAGTGAAGCGCTTGTAGCAATCGTGAATATAGATGATTTTACGGAAATCAACGACCTCTACGGCCATCGTGCAGGAGATATAATTTTGAAAAACTTCGCCGATACGCTTGGTGAGCTTGATGTAGACAGCGCCTACCGTATATCCGGTGATGAATTTGTTCTTATTAAAAACGGAAAGTATCATGCCGATGAGGCAAAAGCTTTCCTCGATTCCGTCCGCAGCAAAATAGAAAGAACCCATTTCTATTATGAAGAGAACAGGGTAGATATCCGTGTGACAATAGGTGCTACAATCGAAGAGGCGCCGATGATAGAGCAGGCTGACATGGCCCTGAAAGAGGCCAGGAAACAGCGAAAGCCGATTATGATTTTCTCTTCTGAATGGAATCTTGAAAGCAGATACCGCGACAACATCTACTGGATCAGGCAGATAAAGAGTGCTCTTTCGCAAGATAGAATAGTTCCTTATTCTCAGCCTCTGTACGATGTGGAAGGAAAGAGGATCAAAGGCTATGAGATTCTGGTCAGACTTATCAAAGAGGATGGTGAAGTGGTATCTCCATACAAGTTTCTTCCTCTTGCTCAAAAGAGTCATCAGTATCAGTTCATGACTATGAGACTGGTGGAAGAGAGTTGTGCTTTTTTTAAAAACAGAAAAAATCTCACCTTTTCCATCAATCTTTCGGTTGAAGATATTCTCAATCCTGAAACCGTTTCATACATTAAAGAGAGGATTGTTCATCACGGTGTTGCACATCGGGTGATTTTCGAGCTTCTCGAGAGTGAAAATATTGAAATATTTCCCGAAGTAGAGAGTTTCGTAAACGAAATGAAAGATCTTGGATGTCAGATAGCTATTGATGATTTTGGTACCGGATACTCCAATTTCTCCTATCTTATAAAGCTCAAAGCTGACTACATCAAGATAGACGGATCACTTATAAGAAATATTCACAATGACAAAAATGCCCAGGTGATTGTGGAAGCGATAGTAGATTTCGCAAAAAAGCTTGGAATTCGTACAGTTGCCGAGTTTGTGAGCAATGAGATGATTTTTGAAAAGGTCTGTGATCTGGGCATAGATGTGGCACAGGGATATTACATTCAAGAGCCGGGACCGATGGAGGAGATAGAAAATGGTCCCGAAAAGGAAGATGTGGTATAATATCCCTTTTTGCAGGCCTTGCCACTGAATAATAATTGATTATAGTGGGAGGTTTTATATTGAAGTATGGAAAAGGGTTACAGATATGATTTTTGAAGATGAAGAGGATATCTTTACAGGCGGTTCGCCCAAGGCGAAGTTTTTCGACATAGTATACAACGCAAACAGGAATCTCGTCGAATCGGAGCTGGAAAAACTCGTTCAGAGAGTATGTGCTCTCGAGATGATGCTCGAGGAGAAGATCGGTGAAGAGGCTCTGGAAGAGGAGGTTCTAAAACGTACCTATCTGCCTTCCAAAGAGTTGGAGAACTGTGTACAGAGCAGATATATCGAATTGACGGCAAATATCCTGACTCAGAATGAGTAGAGCCCTTCTGGCGGCTGCACTATCACTCTTTCTAACACCGCTTTTTGCGAGAGGAGAGTGGGATCATTACGCTGCTTTCAGCTTGAAGAAAGATAGCTGGCAGAATATTCAGATTCATGAAGGTGAGCGCATCCATAATCTGAAGTTTCGCTGGACACTTTATAAAAACGGCGCTCTTGTAATGCATGTCAATTACGATAAACGTACTTATCAGCCGATATTGTACACGAAATATGGATTGGATGCATTCAAAATCAAACTCTTTGCGAAGGCTGATGACGCTTCAAGAAAGCAGTTTGAAATACCTTATGCGCTTATCGTTTTCAAAGCTTTTGACGAAAAGAAGCGAAAGGCCCACCTGGACCTGAAGATAAAAGATTACGGTATGAGCGAGATTTTTTACACGGAAGGAAAAAAATAGACAATGTTGGAGCGTGTAGAATCCCTGATGCGGCAGTTTATCGATGATCTGTCCAATGAATATATTTCGAAACTTTTTGAAAATCTTCCTCACGGAAAACGTCTTCGTGCAAAACTCGTTCTTAAAATCGCAGGTACAGGTGATGATGCAGTACGACTTGCAGCCATTATAGAGATGATCCATGCGGCAAGTCTTCTTCATGACGATGTGATTGACGATGCCATGGTTCGACGCGGTGTAGCATCTTTGAACGCCACCGAAGGCAGCAAACAGGCTGTTATGATGGGAGATATTCTATACTCCAAAGGTTTCGAAGAACTGACGGGATTCGAGCGAAGTGTAGCATCGAAAATCGCTTCAGCCGTTACGCAGCTCAGTATCGGTGAAATAATGGATGTGCGACTCTCTAAAAGCTTCCATGCGGATGAGCAGGCATACATGCAGATGATCTACCAAAAGACCGCGGCACTGATCGAAGCTACCGCAGCATCTGCCGCTATATTGGCAGGCAAGGATGCTCATATATACGGTGTGTATGGACGTAATCTCGGTATCGCTTTTCAGATTGTGGATGACATACTCGACATCTCACAAAGCAGTGAACAGCTCGGAAAACCTGCGATGCACGATTTTGAGGAGGGTAAAAGTACTCTTCCGTATATTTATCTTTTCGAGTCGCTGAATGAAAGCGACCGTAAACGACTGAAATCTCTTCATGCAAAAAAGCTGTCTGAAGAGGAGAAGGAGTGGATAAGAGCGATGATGGACGAAACGGGCGCGCTGAAAAAAGCCTACCTTTACGCCAAAGAGCTTGGAGATGAGGCTGTCTCGCTGATGGAGGGAGCAGGTGAAACCTCTTTGGCAGATATAGTAACAGCTATGATAGAGAGGGATTTTTAATGCAATATGTTGTAGTCAGCTATTCACATAAAAATACCGATATAGAAGTCAGGGAAAAACTGGCTTTTCCGAATGAAGATTTGAAGAGAAAAGCGCTTACAACTCTCCTGAAGACGGAAGGTGTCAACGAAGCGATGCTGCTCTCGACCTGCAACAGGGTTGAATTTCTCGCCAGTACATCCATTCCCTCTGCCGCGCTGCATGCGATCTTCGAAATTCTTCATATACACAGCGGCCTCTCAATTGAAGAGCTGGAGGGAAGAGCGGATGTTTATGAAGATGAAGGTGCCGTACACCATGTCTTTTCTGTCGCCTCTTCGCTTGACAGCCTTGTGGTGGGAGAGACGCAGATTGCCGGACAGCTAAAAGATGCTTTCAGATTCGCTTTCGAGAACGGTTTCTGCTCCCAGAAGATTTCAAGACTCATCCATTATGCGTTCAAATGTGCGGCCGATGTACGCAACACTACGGAGATATCAAAAAATCCGGTCTCTGTCGCCGGCGCTGCAGTATCGCAGGCCAAAGAGGTAATGGGCGGTAATCTCGGCGGATTTACAGGGCTTGTCGTAGGTGCGGGGGAGATGAGTGAAATAGTGGCTAAGCACCTGGTTGCAAACGGATGCAATGTCATCATATTCAACCGTTCCATGGAAAACGCCAAAAAGATCGCCGATGCGGTCGGAGACCATGTAGATATTGAGCCTTTTCATGCTCTTGCAGACTATATAAACCGATATAGACTTCTTTTTACAGCTACCGGTGCTCCTCATCCGATCATCAACGAAGATATGCTTGAACCTACCACATTCGAGAGGCACTGGTTTGACCTTGCCGTTCCAAGGGATATCGAGGATATGAGCGATGTCACCGTAAATATATATGCAGTGGATGACCTTAAAGAGATTGTTGACAACAACCTTGCATTGAGAAAAGAGCAGGCGAGAAAAGCTTATGAAATAGTAGGACACTACACAATAGAGTTTTTCAAATGGCTGCAAACACTAATGATAGATCCGCTCATAAAAGATGTCAGAGAGCAGGCCAGACGGGCGGCAATGGCAGAGAT
>CAYZMY010000078.1:0-5276 GCA_964479605.1 uncultured Campylobacterales bacterium
TGTCATCTATAGACCTGTTTCCCGAAAAATCTACATAGAGAGGTTCGGCCAGCGCGAAACAGAGAGTTAGAAGAAAGAGAGTGGCCGCTCTTTTCACCATACCCCCTCTTTTTGTTATGATTATACCAAAGGAGAGGCATGAAGACACTCATTTTCGATCTCGACGGAACTCTTGTGGACACCCGGATAGACATAACCGCATCTATCAATTTTATTCGTTCCGAAATTTACGGCCTGCCTCCTCTTGCGGAGCAGGAGATTGTGAGTTTGATGAATCGTCCGGGGCTAAACCTTGCATATGAGTTCTACGGAGTGGAGCATTATGATAAGAGGGCGAGAGTGATGTTTGAAGAGCACTACAGCCGCCAGTGTCTGCAAAACGCAAAGAGTTTCGAGGGAATACCGGAACTTCTTCAAAAATTGGATGAGAGCGGTATCGAAATGTTTGTCGCAACGAACGCTCCTACCGTAACTTCGAAAATAATACTTCAAAACTGCGGTATTGGTAAATATTTTGCAGATGTAGTGGGTGCAGACAGGGTTTCAAAGCCGAAGCCGCACCCGCAGATGCTCGAGACGATAATAAAAAGCCGAAACAGAGGCGGGTGCTGGATGGTGGGTGACAGTATGAAAGATGTGATGGCCGCTCAGGGTGCCGGCATAACCCCGATCTTTGCGCAATGGGGTTTCGGAGCCGAAACGACGGCTGAAGTTGAAGTTGAAATAAAGGTGAAAAGACCGATAGATATCCTGAGAATAGTCGGCATTTAATCGAAATTAAACATGTGGGGAATATAATTAAAGAAGGTACTAATTACCGCACAGACTAAATACCTCAAAAATTCAGTCTATTAGTCGGTGCGGTAATAAAATTTGTAGAAGGATATAAAATAATATGAACCAGGATCTGGAATATATAAAAAAACATGTCAAAGACAAAGAGGTTAGAAAACGTGTTGAGGCGATACAGAAAAAGATAGATGCACTTTCACAGAAATCGGGACTTAGACTTCTGGCAAAAGGGAAAAGAGTTCAAAAAGCTCTGCGAACCGTCATGTATGAGGAGGATCTGGTAAAGCTGCAGGTTGAACTGATAAAGCTGCAGAACTGGGTTTTTGAAAACAAAAAGAGGGTTCTGGTTATTTTCGAAGGGCGTGACGCCGCCGGCAAGGGCGGTGCGATAAAGAGATTTACAGAACGCCTGAATCCGCGCCGTTACCGTGTCGTGGCTCTTCCGAAACCTAGTGACATTGAAGCGGGGCAGTTCTATTTTCAGCGATATTTCGCCCATCTGCCCAATCCCGGCGAGATCGTATTTTTCGATCGCAGCTGGTATAACCGTGCCATTGTGGAACCGGCATTCGGCTTCTGTACAGAGGAGCAGTACGAAAAGTTTATGCAGGAGGTTCCGGAGATTGAACATGCACTTATAGATGACGGCATAACCATTATAAAATTCTGGTTTTCGATCTCGAAAGATGAGCAGCACAAGAGGTTCAAAGAGCGCGAACTGAATCCTCTGAAGCAGTGGAAACTGAGCCCGGTAGACAAAGAGGCGCAGAAGATGTGGGACAAGATAACATACTTCAAGGAGGAGATGTTCAGCCGCACGCATACTACTTTTTCGCCGTGGATCATAGTAAAGAGCAACGACAAAAAATCTGCACGCCTCGAGTCGATACGCTATGTGCTTTCGCACATACCATACGAAGGCAAAGAGAATGCGGAGACAAATCTCCATCCCGATCCTGACATCGTTCAAAGATATCATAGAAAAAGCAAGCAGATTGATTAGACCGAATTTTTCCATCCCCTTTTTTATACTGCTGCTGTGCTGTTTATTCGGCGTGACCGCCAATGCGAAAGAGTCTTTGGATTCTCTTCTGAAAGAGTATAGAAAAGATGCCGATCTCTCCAAAAAAACTAAAAAGGAGAGTGCCGGTTTTCTTCAGGTCTATACACGTGATGATCTGGAGAGGATGCAGGTTTACAGACTGGGTGATATTCTTAAATCCACCAGATTTTTGCAGTATGATCTGAACAGTTTCGGAATGACCGACCCTCTGCAGATGAATCCCATGCTCTACTCCAGCGACCTGATAAAGATATTTGTAAACGATTACGAGATCACGACGGGGTTTGTAGGCAGCGGATATGCTTTTTACGGCAATATCGATATGGATATGATCGATCATGTGGAGATATATACAGGAACACCGGTGCTGGATGTCTCTACGGAGCCGGCTGCAATCGTCATAAAGCTGTATACCAAAGTCTCAGAGCGGGAAAACGGTGCCAGCCTTCAGCTTAGAGGTGCTGAAAGAGGCACAAAAGAGGGCTCATTGTCGCTTGCCGACGAATTGGGCGGGTGGTCATACTATGCATATGTGCATGGAGTAAGCGAAAAATATAGACATATAAAAAACGGCGCATATGATATATCCAAAGATTATCGCCAGTCTCACGCTTTTTTAAACCTTCACAATCTAAAACATAATGTCGAACTGGAGCTGCTGAAGCAACGGCATGATCCTTTTACAGGGTTTAGTACAACTGTTGAGCCTATAAGCGGATACTGGAAGTCACCCATGCTTCGTGCTTCATACTCATCGAAATGGTTCGATGATTCTCTCTCTGCCGACATCTCATACATAAACTCGTCATTTAATATCAACTCTGTAACTGCTTCTCCTTCATGGTTTCAACTTAAATTTCCGGATACGATCAGGGCAGGGGAGAACAGTTTGGACTATAAGGTGAAGGGCGATGTTTTGACTATGAAGCTTGCCCACAACCGGAAAATCGGGAATAACCAGATAAATATAGGAGCGGAATACAGATATAAAAATGCAGATTTTGAATATTTCAGGATAAACGATACCCCGATAGACATGGGAAGAGCGAAGTTCAATATTGCAGGCCTGTTTCTGGAAGACCACTATATGCTGACAGACAACTCCATGGCGACATTTTCATTAAAATATAACTTCTATGATTTGCTGCAGAATCAGGGCGGAAACGAGTTCAAAAAACATCTTAATACCTGGCAGGGAAGAGTAGGATACAGTCTTATAGAGGATATGTGGTCGTTCAAAGGCTTTTTGACCCATACGGAGGTGCCGCAGCAGCTCTATATGGTTTTGATAGAGAATATGCCCCTGGACAGATACAGTTTTGACACACTCTCTTCAGAGTTAAAGCTTCACAGTTCCAAAGGAGAGTGGAAATATCTGCTGATGCTGAGCAGGGCTGACAGTGCCGATGCCGACTCTTCATCGACTTTTGTAAACAGCAATGTCTATATAGTAAATACCTCATTGGACTACAGGTATTATTTCGATAAATTCAACTATCTGAGTGCAAACATTTTCTTGAGTCATGCGAACAAGAGATATTACAATTTTCGAAAAAACTATCTGGGCGGCTACCTGCGCCTTCTAAACACTTTCGGGAAAACGGACCTCTTTAACGAACTGGTTTTCAGGGAGGGAAACGGGGAAGTAAAAAACGGTTACGACTACAGTGCCGGAGTTGAATATCATGTAACAAAAGATTTCAGTCTATCGCTCAAAGGTGTAAATATTTTCGATAGTGCCAGAAAGAGCCGGTATACGACTTTGGATACGAGCACTAACCCGCCGCTGCAAGGAGGCATAAACCTGCCTGTTACAGATCGCAGAGTCTACTTTTCCATGGAGTGGATGTTTTGATGAAACTGTTTATGCTCCTGCTTCTGTCTGTCGGCATATGGGCTGCAAAAATTGACGATGCCGAAGTGAAAATATGGTCGAGACTCATATTCGATATAAAGCTGGACAAATACCGCATATATGCTCTAGACCCGGAAATCAGAGAGGTTATTAAAAAGATAAAGGATGCCGATCTGGTCGACTCATGCAAGAATGCCACGCTGGCTATAGAGAGCAAACTCTATCCGATTACTGAAAAAGATTGTATAAATATCCCTAAAATCAGCAATGACTACCGTCTGTTTTTAAAAGATAATGGTGCGGTTGGTGTTTTCTATTGGCTCAAGAGCCGTCCTACAATCCTCTTTTCAAAGCATCGTCTACAAGAGTTCGGTATAGGGGTAGTTGATGAGATGAAAGAGTATGTGGAGAGTCTGCCTTGAGAAGCGGAGCGCATCTTGATACCGTCCTCAAAATAGGCGTTGTCGTACTTACGCTGCTTACGGCCGCATTGTGTTTTCTTAATCTGCAGGTCGACAAAACTCTCAAATCGACTCGTGAGGAGATGGTGCAGTCTATTTTGAAAAGATATGAGATGGGCCTTGTTGCCGCACGCAACATGCTTGTTGACAATGCCGGGAGACCTTTTTTGGATCGTATAAAAAATGATCCCTCTTTGAGAATGAAACTTACAAAAGAGCTTGTATACTTCAGAACACCGGAAATAGAGCATCTTTTTGTACTAACCAAAGATGCAGAAGGCAGATACAGGTTTTTATTGGATGCGGAAAAGAATGAGTCTCAAAGAGCTCTTTTCCTTCAAAGGTTCGAACCGCTCTCATCGATCTGGGATGATGTCTACAGTACGAAGAGCAGCCAATATTACAGACATATGGAAGATGGAAAACTATGGGTTTCCGTTGCGATACCTATTGTTGAAAACGGTAAAGTTGTTGCAGTCGCGGGAGAGGATCTCTCTGCGCAGATAAAGATGGATGTAGAGAAAAAATTTTCCCATATCAAAAGATTCGTAACGGGAATCATCGTAATTATGGGAGTTCTTCTGCTTTTTGCATACAGCCAGATATTCTTCTATTTCAGAAGAAGGAAAAGCAGTTTGATAGACCCTTTGACCGGTGCGTACAACAGGCAGTTTTTCTATGAAGTCGCTGCCAAATGGAACTATACTGACTATATGATCATTCTTTTCGATATAGACCATTTCAAGCATGTAAACGATAAATACGGGCATGATGCCGGTGACAAAGTGCTTCAGGCAATAAAAAAACGTGTAGAAAGACAGCTGCGCCAGAGCGATTATCTTATCAGATTCGGCGGTGAGGAGTTTTTAGTCTTTTTTCATGCCGAAAATGAAGAGGATGTAAAGAGTGTCGCAGAGCGCATAAGGCTGAGTATTTCATCTTCCCCGTTCATCATAGGAGACAAAAAACTGGATATATCTATATCTTTGGGCATAAATACGGACTTGAAAAAAGTTTCCAACATAGATGAAGCGATAGAATTGGCGGATGAGTACCTCTATTGCGCCAAACGCAAAGGAAGAAACAGGGTCTGCTGTAACGGCAG
>CAYZMY010000079.1:0-5274 GCA_964479605.1 uncultured Campylobacterales bacterium
GTTGTCTCTTTTTTCGCTTCGCTGATGATTATGGGTTATGAAGATGCGGAGCCTTTCGAAGATCTCGATACTGTTTTGATCTACCCGCACGATGTGGTTGTCAACGGTGTTCACGAAAACAGAGGTGGTGTATTCAGCGAAGGGGAGAGTCTGCTCGAAGGCGAGTCGACTCCGGGAACCATTCTTTTAGCATGGAGTGAGGCGAAGCATGAGGCTTTTCATCACGGCTGCGGCAATGTCATAGTGCACGAGCTTGCGCATCTGCTCGACTTCGAAGAGTACTACGTAGAGGGAATGCCCCCGTTGGACGGTAAAGATCGCAGCCGATGGAGCGATATATTTTCCCGACACTACAATGAACTCCTCGAAAAGGCGGCGAAAGGGCGCGACTGGGGAGATTACCGTTTTATAGGCGAGTATGCATCTGAGAGCGAGGCGGAGTTTTTTGCTGTTTTGAGTGAACGATTTTTCCAGTGTCCGGTCACTTTAAAAAAACACTTTCCCGATCTCTATAATGAGTTGAAGAGTTTTTACAGAATCGATACTGCGGTTATCTTTTCAGCTCTTGGCTGAGTCGGCATCATCCTTTTCACGCAGAACTTTGTCGAGAACCTCGAAAACCGTATCACTGCCGCGTTCCATCTCTTCGAATGCAGCTTTCAGTTTCGCAAAATCTAGAGGCTCCTCTTTTATCAGTTCGAAGACCCCTTTAGTTCCGTTATGTACGGTTTTATGAGGCTCTACCAGCGAAGGGTAGCTTTTCGTGCTCGAGAAGAACTCTTTTCCGTCACCCTCTTCGTACCATTTTCCAAGCCTGCAGTTGTGATGGTCTACGAATTTGAATATCTCTTTTCTAAGGCCCACCGATAGGTAGGTATTGACTTTCCATATCACATGATCCAGCTTCGCCAAAGACATGAAGGTTCTGTCCGATACAAACTTAAGGTTTTTAAAATTCTTCTGTACAAGATCCAGGTCCGCTTCGAATTTCTTGTGAAACTCCTTGGCGGCATTGTTGGTATTGTTGATAAGCGTCTGCATATCATCGGTCTTTTGTGCCATATCACCGACATCCTGTTTCATCGACTGAAGAGCGATATTTATTTCGCCTATCGCTTTATCGGTCCTGTCCGCAAGTTTGCGTACTTCATCCGCAACCACGGCAAATCCGCGTCCGTGCTCTCCGGCTCTGGCAGCCTCTATGGCGGCATTGAGTGCCAGAAGATTGGTCTGTTCGGATATATCTTTTATAAGACTCAGAATCGATCCGACATCTTCAGCCCTGTTGGATAGCATTTGCGCAACTTCGCTGGATTCGCCAGATACGGAATGAAGTGAGTCGAGGGTGGAACTTATACTGAGAATCTCTTTTGTGAACTGATCCATTTCAGATATAAGCTTGCTCGATTCTGCAATATTCTCTTTAGAAACACTGACGTTTTCAGCCATGTTTTTCTGAATATCCAGCAGACCTTTTTTCAGCTGTCCGTTTTCATATGTAAACAGATCTTCAAACCCTTCAGCCGCTTTTTCAGATTTTTCGGAGAGAACCAGGCTCTCTTTAAGACGTCTATTCTCATCTTCAAGCTGTTCGATCTTCTCTTTCAAAGAGTTCAATTCATCTTCATTCTGCTTATGCGGCTCCTCCTTATCCCAAAAGCCCATGGCTGCACCTCCAGCGTCGATAAAAAATATTTCATGAAAAAAATATTGCTTTTTTAATCATAGAATTATTCTAATATCGTCACTTCTGTAAAACTGTTAAATAATACTAATATTAATGAATAAAACTATTTCTTGAAATTAAACAGGTCCACAATTTGACGTGTCACTATCCTTTTTGTGAAAAGTCTTAGTAGTATTTCAGCAAAAAAGGCAAATGCGAATGCGCCGAGAAGATAGAGTGATATCTGGGGATCGTGTCTTCCGGTATATAACAGAGTCAGCAGAGTTATCAAAAACATGGATACAGCTGCTAGTGAGACAATGATCCTGCTGGCACCTGTCTGCCTGATTCTAAACAGATGGCCTACATGCACAACCCCCTGAATGATAAGTACTGTCAGGGCGGCAACGGTTGTAACTTCGGTTAGAGAAAAGAATATAATCATAGGCACAATCAGTAAAGCGCTTATTATAAGACCTTCAAAAGATTGAAAAGTGTTGTACTCGTAAACTTTAGGCAGATTTCCCTCTTTAGCCATCGTATAACCTATTTCCGTAACGGCGAACAGTGTCGCGTTTATGGCCGATGCGGTAGCGAGAAGCGCTGTTGCCGCCATGATCTTAAAACCCCACTCACCGAATACCGGGCGTGCCGCTTCAGCCAGTGCGTAGTCTTTGGCTTTAATTATTTCGTCAAGCGGAAGATTCCCCAGTACCGCTATGCTTGTAACTATATATAAAAGTGCTACGAGCAAAATCGCAATGACCATCGATCTAAGCATGGTTTTTGCAGGGTTTTGCATATCTTCCACTGTGTTTGTTATTACGCTGAAGCCCTGGTATGCGAAGAAAGTGAGGCCTATCGCAAAGAGCATATCTTTCATCGGCGGCATTTGCGAAACTGCCATCAGCTGCGGTTTTACCGTGAAAAGAGCCGTTACCGAAAAGACCACAAGTATTGTTACCTTTATCATTACGATAATGTTTTCCGAACGTGCCACGAAAGAGGCGCCTACAAGGTTGATTATTGTAAAGAGCAGAACTATCCCTACGGCATATATATCTACCCACAAAGAGCTGCCCGCATGCATGAAGGTCGAAGCGTACGCTCCGAACGATTTTGCCACGGCTGCAATAGCGACAAGTTGTGAGAAATAGAAGAGCACACTTGCCGAACCGGAAAAAACACCCTCTCCAAACCCCTGCACCAGGTACTCCACTATTCCGCCGCGTGACGGGTAGCGCAGTGCCAGCTTCGCAAGTGAGTAACCGCTCAAAAGGGCGGCGGCCCCGCCTATAAGAAATGAGAGCCAGACTATATTGCCTGCTATGGAGCCGGCCTGGCCTATGACGATAAATATTCCGGCTCCCACCATGGAACCGATGCCGAGCATAACCGCACTTGTAACTCCAAACGCTTTTTTCTGCGTCACTTTGCAGCTCCTTTATATGTTTAACATAGATTCTTGCCGGTGTACCAGGTAAACAAGTAGTTTACAACAACAACGGTAAATGAAAGTAGCGGAGCAAGATGGATTTCATTTACCAAAACTATCCTATAATAGGGGCAGAACAAACAAAAGGATCATAGATGGCAGTTATTCAGTCATACGGAGCGGCGGAGGTGGTAACAGGGTCTTGTCACCTTCTTCAGATAGAGAACGGACCCAATATAATGGTAGATTGCGGAATGTTTCAGGGGATTGTGGAAAACAGAAACTTCGAACCCTTCGGGTTTAACCCCAAAGATGTGGATATTCTGCTTATAACACATGCCCACCTGGACCATGTAGGACGGATACCTAAGCTTGTGAAAGAGGGTTTTTCAGGACGAATCGTTACGCTGCGCTCAACAATGGATCTTGCAGAGGTTGTGCTGCTTGACAGTGCGCATCTGATGGAAGAGGAGTATCGTACCAGGTTCAGAAAAGCACGGCGACGCGGTGCGGAAGCGAGTGTAAGAGAACCGCTCTACAGTGTAGACGATGTAAAATCGGTTTACGATATGAGCATAGAGTACGTAGAGTATGACGAAGAGATAAAACTTTCGAAAGATATTACTGCGATATTCCGAAATGCGGGCCATATTCTCGATGCAGCAACGATCCAGATCGATTTTAAGGAGAATGGAGAGGCCAAACGCTTCGTCTTCAGCGGGGATCTCGGAAATCATAACGATATGGTTATGCACGATCCGGTATTCGTAAAAGAGGCTGATGTGCTCTATATCGAGTCGACATACGGCGACAGGAATCACAAAGGTATCAAAGATAGTGAAGATGAGTTCAAAGAGGTCATTGTAAATACTCTGCTGAATGAAGGTAATGTCTTGATACCCTCTTTCGCTATAGAGCGTACGCAGGAGATCATGTGCCTCTTAAAGCAGATGTATGATAAAAAAGAGCTGCCGGAGTGCAAAATTTTTATCGACTCTCCGATGGCGATACGTGCAACGAGACTCTACGACACTTATCATGAGGAGCTGAGTCAATGCTGCAACGATTTTCTCAAACGTGACGGCTCCGTTTTTGAATTTCCCTACATACACTATACACTCAAACCTGAAGATTCCAAAAAGATAAACGAGATAGAGAGCGGCTGCATAATCATAGCAGGCAGCGGTATGTGTACCGGCGGCAGGATACTGCACCATTTCAAACATCGGCTATGGAACGAGAAAAACGCTCTTCTTTTTGTAGGTTACCAGGCGGAGGGTACACTTGGACGGCGCATAATAGACGGTGAGCGTCATATTCATATATACCATGAAGAGGTTGTAGTCAGGGCAAAAATGCATACCATAAACGGATTTTCCGCACATGCCGACCAAAATGACCTGATAAACTGGATGGAACATTTCGACAGGCTCGGAAAGGTTTTTCTGATACACGGTGAATTTGAGAAACAGAAGGTTTTCAAAGCTGCAATCGACAAAAGAATGGGTAAAAAGGTACATATTGTTGCTCCGGAGGAGAAGATAGAGGTCTAGAAGTGCTAAGAGGGGGCAGAAATGAGTGAAGAAGAAAAAGTGAAAAATAACGGTGAATCTTCCGAAAAAGGGAGCTCTCAGGAGCCGAAATCCGCTCCTGAAAAGAGCGGAGGCAAAGCCGATACCGACACCTCAGAAGGTGCTGAGTTGGAAAACCTGAAAGGTTTGAGCAGTGAAGAGGCGGCAGAACGGCTAAAAAAATACGGCTACAACGAGATCAAGGAGAAAGAGGAGACTTGGCTTCACAGGCTTTTTCGCCGCTTTTGGGGCCCGATTCCGTGGATGATCGAAGTAGCGGCCGTCTTGTCCGCTATGGCAAAACGGTGGGAAGATTTCATCGTTATCATGTTAATGCTTCTCGTCAATGCCATCGTCGACTTTTATCAGGAGTCCAAAGCACTCAACGCTATAGCCGTACTTAAAAAGAAACTTGCGCGCAAGGCGCTGGTCCTCAGAGACGGAAAGTGGCAGCAGATCGATGCAAAGGATCTGGTGCCCGGCGATATAATCAAGATTAAAATCGGAGATATAGTACCGGCCGATGCAAAACTGCTCGGAGGCGGGGAGTTCCTGCTTGTAGACCAGTCCGCACTTACAGGCGAGTCGCTTCCCGTTCACCG
>CAYZMY010000080.1:0-4040 GCA_964479605.1 uncultured Campylobacterales bacterium
CCTCCCAGAGGTTGTAGGCCCAGTCGTAGCTGCAGCGGTTCAGGTTTATAATGCCTGCCGTGCAGCCGTTGATGATAGAGGTTGTCGAGCGTGTTGTATCGCACTCGGTGCTGTATAGCTTTTTCTTCATAGCTTGAGTATACCTCTTTTGGTGAGTTTGCTATTACCCTGCAGGGTAACGATATGTATAGAGATCGATTTTAACCTAAAGTAGTTTAATGAAAGGTGAAGCTAAGTAGAATAAGAAAAAATAATAAAATAGGAGGGGCTCCCCGCCCCCCTCTTACTGGCATCCCATGCACTCCATACTGCGGTCCGCAACCTCTTCCGTCATCTCGGGAGACTGGCTTCGCAGGTAGTATGTGGACTTTATGCCGAGCTTCCACGCTTCGGTATATATCTCGTGCAGGTATCGTCCGCTCGCCTTGTCGAGAGACATGAAGATATTGAGGCTCTGGCCCTGATCTATCCACTTCTGCCTTACGGCTGCCGCTCTTACCAGAACCTTTTGGTCTAGTTCGAATGAAGGTGTATAGTACTCCCATGTATCCGGGCTCAAATTTGGAACTACGACCGGGATGAGGCCGCTGAGGTTCTCTTCGAACCATTTGCGCTTGTAAACAGGTTCTATCGTCTGGGTAGTACCTACGAGTATGGATATGGAACTGGTGGGTGCTATCGCCATCAGGTAGCCGTTTCTCATTCCGTCCTCTTTAACCTTTTTGCGAAGCTCCTCCCAGTCGTATGCGTATCCGAAGAGGCCTCCCCTGTCGGTGAGGGCGACGGCGTTGGGGTTGGCATTGTCTATCGGGAGTATGCCGCGGCTCCATTTCGATCCTTCAAAGTCCGGGTAGGCTCCCTTTTCTATCGCAAGATTGGAGGAGGCTTTTATCGCATTGTAGCTTATCATCTCCATCACTTCGTCTATAGTGTTTAGGTGTTCGCTCTCTCCCCACTTCAGACGCTTTTCGGCAACCATCTGCGCTTCGCCCATAACTCCCAGACCTATGGCTCTCGACCGCTCGTTCGTCTTCTTTACCTTCTCGAGCGGGTAGAAGTTCAGATCGATCACATTGTCGAGCATGCGCACCGCTATCGGAACCACACGTTCGATATCCTCTTTCGTATTGATCTTTGAGAGGTTTACGGAAGCGAGGTTGCAGACAGCTGTTTTCCCGTCTTCTCCAACCTTCTCCACTATGTAGATATCTTTGCCGCCTATTGAGTCCAGTGCCGTGACTTTTTTGGCCTTTTTTGTAATGCCGCTGTCAACGGTGACATCCTCCTCCTCTTCATAATAGGCAATGGAGCCGTCTGTAAATTTGATCTGTACTTTGTAGTGGTTCGGGTCGGTGTTCTGGAATATTTCGGTACAGAGATTGGAGCTTCTGATTATTCCGGCGTGGTCGTTGGGGTTGACCCTGTTTGCCGTATCTTTGAAGCAGAGGAACGGATTCCCGACCTCAAAGTAGCTCATCAGTATTTTTCGCCAGAGCTCTTTAGCTTTTACGCGCTCTTTCAGAATATCCGGATCTTTCTCGTACTCCATATAGCGCTTTTCGAACTCTTCACCGTGCAGGTCTGTAAGGTCGCTTGTCTCGTAAGGATCGAAAAGTGTCCAGACGCCGTCTTCCTCCACCCGCTTCATAAACAGATCGTTTATCCATAATGCAGGGAAAAGATCGTGTGCCCTTCTTCTCTCCTCGCCGGAGTTTTTCTTCAGGTCTATGAAGTCCCAGACATCTATATGCCACGGCTCGATATAGACTGCTATGGCCCCTTTCCGGGTTCCCAGCTGGTCTACGGCAATTGCTATGTCGTTCGTTATTTTCAGGAAAGGCACAATGCCGCCGGCCGCGTTCTTGTGGCTGTCTATGTAGCTTCCCATACCGCGCACCTTGCTCCAGTCCCAGCCTATTCCGCCTCCGAACTTGCTGAGAAGCGCCATCTCTTTGTAGGCATCGAAAATCCCCTCTATCTTGTCCGGTGTGCTGCCTATGTAGCAGGATGAGAGCTGGTGCCTCGGTGTCCTTGCGTTCGAGAGTGTAGGCGTGGCGACCATCACCTCGAATTTGCTTATGACGTCGTAGAACTTCTTGGCCCACTCCTGGCAGTTGAGCTCGTTTTGCGCAAGGAACATTGCTACCGCCATGAAAAGATGCTGCGGAAGCTCTATCGGGTTGTTCTCACGATCTTTAATCAGATATCTGTCATATAGTGTGCGTATTCCCAGGTATGTAAACTGATGATCGCGTTCAGGTTTTATATAGTCGTTCAGGTCGTCAAGGTCGTACTTCTCCTTAAGTCCCAGAACGATACGCCCTTCGGCTTCCCCTTTTTCAAAATAGTCTCTTATGTGACAGTATCCTGTAAAACCGTTTACTTTATGGTAGAGGTCATAGAGGAAAAGCCTGGCGGCAACGAATGTCCAGTTCGGTCTGTCAATGTCTATCTTGTCAACTGCTGTCTTTATGAGTGTGAGCTGTATCTCTTCCGTTGTTATTCTGTCTCTGAACTGTATCTTGGCGTCAACCTCCAGTTCACTCTGGCTTACACCTTCCAGCCCCTCCACCGCGGCGGAGGTATATTTTTGGATCTTGGTGATGTCGAGCGGCTCGGCGCGACCGTTTCTTTTAATTACTGTCAATACTCCAAGTGACATATAGAACCCTCCCCTTTAAATCAGTTGTCGAATACGCGAGCAAAAATTCTGTCGACGTTTTTTGTGTAGTAACCGTAATCGAAACAATCACGGATCTCCTCTTCGCTCAGTTTGCTTCTCAACTCTTCATCAGAGAGCAGATATTGAAGGTAGAGGCTCTCCCCTTTCTCATTGAGGGCGGGCTTTCCTTTTTGCAGATCTTCCCATACTTTCATAGCGTTTCTCTGTACTATCTTGTAGGCATCCTCCCTGGTCACTCCTCTTTTCGGAAGTTCGAGAAGTACTCTTTGCGAAAAGACCAATCCTCCTGTGAGATTGAGATTTTTCATCATGTTTTCAGGGTAGACGACAAGTTTGTCAAGCAGTCCGTCAAGCCGCATGAGCATGAAATCTGCCGTTATAAAGCCGTCCGGAAGTATGAATCTCTCCACCGAGCTGTGACTTATATCGCGTTCATGCCAAAGGGCAACATTCTCCATGGCGGGCATGCAGTAGCTTCTGACCATTCTAGCCAGTCCCGTAAGGTTTTCGCTAAGAACAGGGTTCCTCTTGTGCGGCATGGCCGAGCTCCCTTTCTGCCCCTTGTGAAAATACTCTTCGCACTCGTAAACTTCCGTACGCTGAAAGTGTCTTATGTTGACAGCTATCTTTTCAACAGTTGACGCCACAAGCGCCAGTGAGCTCATAAGTCTTGCATATCTGTCACGCTGAACCACCTGGTTGCTTACCGGTGCCGGCTTGAGTCCAAGCTCTTCACATACATACTCTTCAAGTTCAATTGGAGCATGTGCGAAGTTTCCCATCGCACCGCTCACTTTTCCTACATTGATTACGTCGTATGTCTCTTCCAGGTTTTTAAGGTGCCTTTTCATCTCGTCATACCAGATTGCCAGTACCAGTCCGAAGGTGATAGGTTCACCGTGAATACCGTGGCTTCTTCCGACCATAAGAGTCAACTTGTGTTCCATCGCACGGCGTTTGATCGTATCCATAACCTTTTTTACGTCATCTATGATCAGCTTGAGGCTGTCACGCATCTGAAGTGCCACGGCTGTGTCGATAGTGTCGGAGCTTGTCATACCGTAGTGAACCCACCTGCTCTCTTCACCCAGGCTTTCTGCGACAGATGTCAGAAAAGCGATGACATCATGACGTGTCTCTTTCTCTATCTCATCGATCCTCTCAATTCTGAAAGAGGCATTCTGCTCAATCTTCTTTGCATCTTCATCCGGTATAAGACCGAGCCTGTTCCACGCTTTTACAGCTGCTATTTCAACATCCAGCCAGGCTTGGTATTTTGCCTGCATCGTCCATTTCGATTTCATCTCTTCACGGGCATACCGTTCTACCATCACTATCCTTTTGGAGTATAATTAAA
>CAYZMY010000080.1:4140-5221 GCA_964479605.1 uncultured Campylobacterales bacterium
TAAAGATTTTAGTCAAAACAGTGTTAAAAAGAGGTAAAAAATCGGATGAAAAATTATGGCATTTCATAATATACAATACAGCCTGGAAAGTGATATGCCTGCTTTCCTTTTTCTGATGCGGCATGTAGGAGTAACTCAGGGGCAGGCACAAAAAATAGTCGCGATGGGCAGACTCATTGTCAACGGTGAAGTGTGTAGACACAGTGGTAAAAAGATTTGCGGAAATATCGTTGTACAGGAGTTTATACCGGAATCAAGAGGTGTCGCACCTATCTTTACCACTCCGGAGTTTGGACTCTTTGACAAGCCCAGCGGCGTGCTTGTCCATCCAAAGACACACAAAACACCCTACTCCCTTCTGGACGACATTCGTCACCATTACGGTAAAGATGCGAACAATATTCACCGCATCGACATGGAGACCAGCGGTCTGGTACTTGCAGCACGTACCAAACAGGCGGAGAGAAGGCTCAAAATGATGTTTGAATCCCGCCGCGTAAAGAAGAGCTACCTGGCGTGGGTTCGCGGCAGATTGTCAGAGCCTTTCAGTGTGGATGCGCCTATCATTAGAAACGAAGACCACTCTACAATAAAACTTAAGATGCTCATCGACCCGAAAGGGAAACCCTCTTTGACACACTTTGAGCCGATACGTTACGACAAGGATCTCGATGCCACTTTGTTGAAGGCCACTCCCCATACCGGACGACAGCACCAGATTCGTATCCATTTGTTTCACGTGAAACATCCTATCCTCGGAGATCCAATATACGGAGTGCCTACAGATGTTGCGATATCTTATTTAGACCGCGTTTTAAGTGATGAGGAGAGAATGAAGTTTATGGGAGCGTCCAGGCTGATGCTGCATGCTCATGAGTTAATGTTCGAGTACGAAGGAGCCTTTTACAACATAAAATCAAAAATCGATTTTGAGAAGGAGAGATGTAAAATTGCTTCTCCTTCTTTTTTACCGCACCAACCAATAGAGTGAATTTTTGAGAGAGCGAGACGCGGTGATCTGCACGCAGGGTGCAGTGCTTTCGCCCGTACTCTGCGTTGGATTTTCTTGAATTCGCTTTGG
>CAYZMY010000081.1:0-5146 GCA_964479605.1 uncultured Campylobacterales bacterium
TTCTAGTGGGCATTAGCCCGTGGAGGTTCAAGTCCTCTCGTCCGCACCACTCACAAGTTCCTTAACCAAAAAACCTAAAACCCTAATACCTTATTATGTTTTTCCGGCCGATAACTCTGTTTATACACGGAGTTTTAGACAAATCCAGTATAATAGAATTACTGTTTTATCGTGTATAAAACATGGATGCAGACTCATATATTTCATCTTAAAATCCGGAAGATTTATGTATAAACTGTTTTGTCTCTCTATTTTAATCTTCTCATCCACTCTGCTGCCGGCAGCAGATATTAACGATTCTGACAAGATTGATGATGTTCATGAAACGATCAGTGAATGGATATACAAAACATCTAATCGAATAGATATCTTTTTTTCCGGCAACAGCGAAGAGGTTTCCGTAAAAAAGGGGACATATCTGGATACATCTTTTGACACATATGCCGAGACATACCGCTCACCTCAATACCGTTTTAATATCTCTCTTAGACTTCACCTTCCAAGAACCCAGAAAAAACTGAATCTTACTTTTGAGGATTTTAAAAAGACCTCATCTGTGGATCTTCCCAAAAGTACCGCTCCAACCGATACAGTTGCCAACAACGACTATCTTCTCGGGGTTCAATACCGTCAGCAGGAATCGAAATACACCCGTATAGGATACGGAGGCGGTATTCGTTTCAGAAGCTTTACACCAGACCCGTATATCTCTTTGTATCTTAGTCGCTCTTTCTATTTTTCCAGACAATGGGAGCTTCTTTTACGTAATAAAATACGCTATTTTGCAGATTACAGACTCGACAACTCTGCCGAAGCCTCTCTTATAAAGATAATCAGCGAAAAACTGCGCTTCTCATTCCAAAATATATATCGTTTCATCGAGCATGAGAATTATAGAAACGAGATTGTAAACACTCTTGCTTTGGAGCAGTTCATCACTGCCAAAAAGGGTCTCAGCTACTCCGTCTCTGCCTACAGCAGCGGTGATACCGACTCTGTTTTCAAACTTGCCTACTACTATAGCGGAGTATCGTTCAGGCACTACTATTATCGAGACTGGGCTTATTACCAGATAGACGGCGGAGGCATGCTTAGAGAAAGTAACAACTTCAGCCCCTCAGCCAGAGTTATGTTCAAGATGGGATTTCTTTTCGGCAGATCTGACAGACTGGGTAAAAAATTCAAATAGCGGTTTTACATTACTTTTTTTTAACGCTGTCAGAGAGAAGTACACCGATCCACTTTGTAGATTCGGAAGTCTCGAGGGCAAATTTTACGATCATTGTAAGCGGTACTGCCAGAAGCATACCCACTTTTCCGAAAACCCACCCCCAAAAGACCAATGACAAAAAGACAACCAGTTCGGAGAGCTCCAAACCTTTTCCCATAAGCTTGGGTTCGAGGAGATTGCCGATTGCGGTATTTATGACAAGGAACCATCCGGCTACCCACAGAGCATCTGCAAAACCGTGTGTGGCCAGCGCAATCAGAACGGGAGGAACTGCCGCTATTATCGAGCCTATTACCGGAATGAAGTTCAGAATAAATCCGCCTACTCCCCAAAGAATCGGGTAAGGAATATCGAACCAGTAAAGAACTGCCACTATCCAGACACCTGTAATTGCACTGGTAAAAGCTTTTAGAGTGAAGTAGTGGTTCAGCCGTTCGGTAAATGTATCTATTCTATCGGCCAGGCCGGATGAACCGCTGTTTTCTATATATGCGATTTTGTCTTTAATATGAAAAGACTCTATCAGCATAAAAAGAACCGTAAAAAATATCAGAAACGAGTTTGAGAGGATCGTAGTGCTGTTTTTGAGAATTGAAAGAGTAAATGTAAAGACTTTCTGCGGCTGAAGAAATTCGAAAAAGGCCTCTTTGTCTATAGTGATGCCCCAATCATGAAGCTGAACAAGCCACTTTTGGAGGTTAACCATCATAGCCTGCTGCCAGCTTTCCGATTTCGCAAAAAGATCTGCAATATGAGTACTTACCAGCCCTGTCAGAGATATAAACAGAGCCAGCATAAAAACTATAATAAGAATGAAAGCCACAGGCCTGGGGACGCCTTTTTTTATAAGAAAGTGCAGCGGCGGTGAGAGCAGAAGTGCTATAAACACCGAAAGCATAAAAGGGACAATCAAAGGGGCAGCCGCTTTTATTCCGGCTATAAAGACAACAAGAGCTGCAAGCACTACGACAGTTCTGTATATGGAGGGTGAACTCATCGCCCTGCTCCTTCTTAAAAGAGCGCCTCGAAGGCACTCTTTCGTAATCAGTTAAATATAGATATCAGAACACCTGCAGCCACTGCAGAGCCGATTACACCGGCTACGTTGGGACCCATGGCGTGCATCAGAAGAATATTCCCCGGTTTCTCGTCCATTCCCACCTTGTTTACGACCCTTGCCGCCATAGGCACGGCTGAGACTCCGGCAGCGCCTATAAGCGGATTGATCGGTTCGGAAGAGAGCCTGTTCATAAGTTTGGCCATCAGAACTCCTGCCGCCGTACCGACAGAAAACGCTACAAGACCCAGAATCAGAATGCCGAGTGTATCGCCTACCAGGAACTTCTCCGCCGCAAGCTTGGAGCCGACGCCGAGGCCGAGAAGAATGGTTACTATGTTTATAAGAGCGTTCTGCATAGTATCACTCAGGCGGTCTACAACTCCCGACTCTTTTGCGAAGTTGCCGAATGCGAATGCTCCGATAAGAGGAGTAGACTCAGGCAGCAGCAGGATACTCAGACCAAGAACTATGAGCGGAAGGAACAGCTTTTCAAGTCTGTGAACTTTGCGCTGCTGTTTCATGACGATGACCCTCTCCTCTTTACTTGTCAAAGCCTTCATAATAGGAGGCTGGATGACAGGTACGAGAGCCATATAGGAGTAGGCGGCAACTGCAATCGCACCCAAAAGATCAGGTGCCAGCTTTGTAGCTATAAAAATCGATGTAGGTCCGTCCGCACCGCCGATAATGGAGATAGCGGCACAATCTTGCAGACTGAATGCAAAAAGAGGTGTAAACTGGCTGAGTGCCGCCGCACCGACCAGTGTTCCGAAGATGCCGAACTGTGCGGCACCTCCGAGAAGTGCTGTTTTGGGATTGGCGAGCATAGGGCCGAAATCGGTCATGGCTCCCACACCCATAAAGATCAGAAGCGGGAAAAACTCGTTCGCGATTCCGGCATTGTAGATAACTCCCAAGAACCCGTGATCACCCGTCATATTCGCCATCGGAATATTTGCCAGTAGGCCTCCGAATCCTATGGGAAGCAGCAGCAGCGGTTCAAACCCTTTGGCTATCGCCAGATAGAAGAGAAGCAGCGTAATGCCGATCATTATGACACGGCCCCAGCTTTGGTGGAATTTGCTTACCTCTTCACCCTCTCCGTTGACGACACCCTCTTTGGGATTGGTAAATGCATAGATGCCTGTCGTCTTGTAGAAGGAGGAGAGCAGCTGCCACATTCCTTTGTCATGGCTTTCGGCATGATCGGTTTCCATACTCTTCTCTACAGAGTGGGCAACCGGCTGATGTTCACTGGCTGATGCCTGAACCGCAAAAAGTGCAAAAAAGAGCAGCAGAGCTGCAACCAAACTTCTTTTCATTGCTATATCCTTATTCTACCAGCGCCAGAACCTGACCCTCTTGTACAGCCTGGTTGGTCGCAACATTGATCTTCGCAATGGTACCGCTTTTCGGCGAAGGTACGTCTATCTCCATCTTCATCGCTTCAAGAATCATAATGACTTCACCCTCTTCGACACTTTCGCCCGGATTCTTGATTATTTTCCATACGTTTCCGGGAACCTGTGCGGTAACTTCCGTCATTCCCGGAGCGTTCTCCGCCGGAACTTCGCTTTCCGGGGCCGGCTGAGGAGCTGCCGCCGCCTCTTTTACTACGATTTCTCCTTCGCCTTCGGCCACCTCTACCTTGAACTTCTCTCCGTTGACAACAACTGTGTAGACACCGGCTGCGTTACTCATTGATCCACCTTCCTCTTTTTTGTTTTCTTCCTGCTCATTTTTGCGAACCATAAGCGGTGATTCGCCTTTTAGAAATTCTATACCTTTTTTATCGCATGCCGCAGCGATAAAGATATTCTCTTCTGTCGCATCCAGCCCCTCATCTTCAAGGACTTTGGTCCAGTATGCTATAGACTTGGTTTCATCACGATCGGCAATATCGAGCGGATTCTCTTTCGTCGGCTCGAGTTTGAGCTGTTCCGCAGCAATCTTGACAATCTCGGCATCCGGCTCTGTAGGTGTCTTGCCGAAATAACCCAGAACCATTCTTCCGTATCCGGGAGCCATCTTCTTCCATGGTCCGAACATAACGTTGTTAAAGGCCTGCTGCCAGTAAAACTGCGAAACCGGAGTCACTGATGTTCCGTAACCGCCCTTTTCTACAACTTCCTGCATGGCCCTTATGACTTCGGGATACTTGTGCAGAATTCCGCTGTCTCTCATCATCTGCGTATTGGCCGTCAAAGCCCCTCCGGGCATCGGCGAGAACGGAATGAGAGGCGACACCTGTGTCGCTTCCGGCGGAATGAAGTAATCTTTGAGGCAATCTTGAAGAACCTCTTCGTAAGCCAGGACCTTCTCCAGTTCAAGTCCGCCGAGATCGTAGTCGCCGTTTTTGGTTGCATGCAGCATCGTAAGAATATCCGGCTGGCTCGTACCGCCGCTTACCGGATGTGCCGCCATATCGATACCGTCGGCTCCCGCCTCGAGTGCGGCAAGATAGCAGGCGACACTTACACCGGCTGTTTCGTGGGTATGCAGGCGCAGGTGTGTGCCTTCCGGCAGAAGTTTCCTGGCCATTTTGATCGTCTCGTAGACTTTATTCGGGTTGGAGGTTCCGCTGGCATCTTTGAAACATACGCTGTCGAACTCCAATCCTGAATCGAGAATGTTGCGCAGAACTTTCTCATAGAACGGTGCGTCGTGTGCGCCGTGGCATCCGGGAGGAAGATCCATTATGGTTACTACCACCTCGTGCTTCAAGCCGTGCTTTTTGATGCACTCTGCGCTGTATGCAAGGTTGTCTACATCGTTAAGAGCATCGAAATTGCGAATTGTAGTAGTACCGTGCTTTTTGAAGAGTTTGGCGTGCAGGTCTATCATCTCCCTGCTGC
>CAYZMY010000082.1:0-4935 GCA_964479605.1 uncultured Campylobacterales bacterium
GTCTCCTGCGGAAACTGTTTCGCGATCTCCTCTTCGCTGAAAGAGAAGCGGTAATTCTCCACATATCTCTTCAGCAGTTCGTAAGCCTCGTTTATACGCGCCATCTCCTCATCTTCTCCGCCCCTGTCCGGGTGCTTCTTCGATGCCAGGTACCTGTACCTTTGCGTAATATCCTTCAGACTGACGTGAGTCGGCAGCCCAAGCACTTCGAGAGCTTCATGCACCTTTTCGTAAGCACGGCTCATTTCGAAGCCGAAGCTCCCGCGCTCGCTCCGCTGCCGAGAAGATACTTGATGCGGTCATCTTCGAAGTGCACACCGACTCCGAAAAAGAGGTTGAACGCTTTGGAGTTCAGTATATTGTCGGCTCCAAGATAGGTATCTATATGCTTGAAAAATCTGTAGCGCATTGTGGTACGCAGTCTGGGACTGCTTCCGCGAAGATCGTTTACGGCACTGAAATCGAAAGCATCGAGTGAGAGCTTGAGCTTATCGTAATATGCAAAATAGTCCAGGCCGAATCCGGCGGTGCTTTCTATGAGGCCGCCTCTGAACATTATATCTTCATATCGCTTCCCGATCTGTGCCGAAGCGTAAAATTTACCCTTCGCATGATCGAGCTCGGCAGCGTATACACCTCCGACTTTTTTAGAATAGTCAGGTGCCGAAACGATATCGAGCATATAGTGGCGGGTGTATGTAGGCATATAGTCTATATGCAGGCCGCCTCTCATATTTGCGTCGTTTGCGAGATAATTGGTTTTCAGCCCAAGATTCAGGCGGCTCTGGGTCACTGAATCCAGATAGTCATCAAGCTTGTCAATTGTACCGGTTCCCTTCTTGAAGAAACCGTCAAAAGAGGTCAAAGCGCTGTGAAGAGGTTTCCTGTTCTCTTCTATCATGCCGTTTAGACGGTCTTCGAGAGATTCGAATTTATCTGCCAGAGCCGGGAGTCTGTCGTTGAGAGTGCCGCCGACACCTTTGAACGAATCTATCGTCTTGTCGAGCTTCGCCATGATATCCGGCAGATCCGAGTTGATCGTATCGGCACTCGTGGAGAATTTCGAAGACATTTTAGCAAACTTCTCTGCCGCATCGTTGATGTTTTTAACCAGAGAGTCGACGCCCTGCTTGTTGCTGGCTATAAGCTCTTTGAGATCGGACGTAAGGGTATCAAGATTGGAGAATGTCTTTTTAAGATGCTCTCTGCTGCCGGCATCGAGAGTCTGACGCATTTCACTTATGAAACCGCGGAGCTCATCGGCCGCTTCAGCCATGCTCGAAGCCATCTCATCCATCGAAGCCATCGCCTTCTGTTTCGTCAGCTTGCCCTCTTCTCTCAGGTATTCGTGCGCCGTTCCGGGAATTATATTTATATATTTGCTTCCAAGCAGGCTCTCTTGCGTAAGCAGCACCTCTGAATCGCTTGGAATTTTCGCATTTTTGTAAATAAAAAGGGTTACGACCACTTTGGTTCCCGATAGAGATATCTTTTTTACATACCCTATCTCCACGCCTTTCATTCTCACTTTGGCATGAGGCTCGAGACCGCTCGCATCGTTGATGACTGCCTGAACGTCATAGCCCTTTTTGCCGAATCCCTGAAATTTGTTCACCTGAGTACTCAGCAAAAAGAGAAAAATCAGACCTATCGCTACGAAGAGTCCGACTTTCGCTTCCGTTTTCATTTCGTCATCCTTTAAAACTCCTGCTCGAATCTCTGCTCAAAACCGCCCAGCGGAACGAGGTTTATCTGAAAATAGAGAACCAGGTTGTCTATCGACTGCGCGCCGGCAGAGGTCAGAATGGGCCTTTTTTCATCTTTGATACCGAGATTCAGATCCCAGCAATGCCTGAAAAAATGTACCCCTGCTTCCCACCTTCTTATCTTCTGATCGAGATTGTCATAAGAGATCTTCGCTGTCCAGTCGTTTCCGGATTCACTTCTGTATGTTCCGGAAGCGGTAAAAAAGTCGGATCGCCTCTCATTTTGTACAATCTTGAAGAAATGGGTTAACATTATATCATAGGCCGGTTGGGTATATTTTATGTGTGAAGTTGCACCTGAGAGCGATTTCATATAGTAGGAGTAGAAGATATCGCTATACAATTCATAATTTTTAAGAAATTTTATTCTGAATTCATGCTCGATATCACCATATTTATGGTCGCTCTTTTCATACAGCACAGGCTGCGAAAGACGGTAATAGAAAAACTCTTTGCTGTCACGGTTGTACAGATAGTTTGTCGCGCTTAAGACCATATTTTCGTTGGGTGAGCGGAGGACAGATATGCTTGGATCTACATAGCCTTTTTCATTGCTGAAACTCGGACGGTTGTATGTGAGCCTGACCTGCAGTGTATGGAAACGCTCACCGAACTTTCTGGCCAGATCTGTGTAGATATCGATTTTATGGTAGTTTCTGAAAAAAGTATAGTAGTTTCCGGGCGCATTCGAGGGCAGATTCTGATAACCGATGTACGAGTAGTAGAGATTTTCCGAAACGGAGAGATTGAGATAGCCCTCGAAAAAGTTTGTGTAGAAGATCAAAGGTGCGTTGATCTCCTGAAGCTGCATATGTTTTCCGGCTGCGGTAAAAAAGCTGCTTACCCTGTAGTCAGCCGAGTAGTGGAGAGCATCGAGCCCCAAAAGCTTGTTCTGGTATCTGTGCAGCTGAATGACGGGAATGCTCTGTACCGTATTTTTGTTGGATGCCAAAGATGTATCGATAAAATATTTGGCATATATGCCTGTAAAGTAGTCTGGTGTATTAAAGTAGTAGTTTATCCTCGACTGTACCTGTGAACTGTTTACAAGTTCAGCCGTCGTATATGCCTGAAGGTTTTTATAATCCGGATCTTTCAGGTAGGTGATATCGACATAGAGTCCGTCGTGGTTGCCGCTTTGAGGCGATACGAAAACCCTTGGAGATTCATAGTTTGCCTGAAGTCCGTAGTGCGACCTGTTTCTAAGGTTGTACTCTTCTACAAAACTGTCGGTATCTATGAAATACCCGGTAGTTATTTTGCCGCGCGAACGGGGTGTATCTACAAATCTGAGCGTAGCGTATATTCCTTTTCCCCTTGCCGCTCTGATTTGCGGGTCTATCTCAAGATCCCACTGCGGATCTGGGGCATAATATACCGGCTGTGTATAGAAAAAGCCGTCTCTTGAGGAGATTCCGAAATATGGACGCAAAAGGCCGCTTCTGCGCTCTCTGTCGGTGGAAAACCCCAAATACGGAAAGTAGAGAAAGGGTGTATCTTTCATATAAAGAACCGGGTTCCATATATTCAGCCATTTTGTGGTGGTATTGAAATCCAAAGAGGTGAATTCCATATGCCAGTCGGGACATGCGACATCACAGCTCGATACGAAGGCTTTTGCAAGTTTGACTCTATCGTGGACTTTTTTCGCTTTCTGACCCCGCATCCAGAGAGTATTCTGCAGATCGGCCATAAAAATATCGGAAAAGAGATTTTTATCGTTTTTAAGATCGAGTTTTACATAATCACTCAAAGAGGCGAACTCCACCCCTTCCATCATTTCCACTTTTCCGAAAAGCTCCAAAATAGAGCCGTTTGTATCGTACTTCGCCCTGTCGGCCTGCAAAATCTTGTTGTCATAGTAGACAACTACGTTACCGGAGGCTGTAACGACAGATCCGCTCCTTAGCACTGAAGCCGCAAGAATCTGGATATTTTTTTCCTCTGCAGCTGCAAACAGCATAACCGCACTCAGCAGAAAGAGAAAAAGTTTATGCATTTACTACCAGTGTAGAGGCTGTTTTGTCGTGCCATGCCTGACGCATCGGATCAAAAAGAGCCCAGACAAATCCAAGATAAAAGATCATGCCGCTTATAACACGAAATACCGCTCTGTTGAATGAAGCCTGAAAACCGGGCTTCTCAAGAGTCGCGGCATCGGCTACTCTTATGCCCATCGCCATCTTCCCGAGTGAAGCACCGTACTCCCATACGAACCATGTATGGTACAAAATCTGGGTTGCCGCCATCCAGAGCCATACGCTGTTGATAATTTCCGCTATCTGCTCCGCTCCCTGGGCTCTGGAGATAGGCTCCCAAAGCAGAATTACAAAAATAAGACTTATAAGGATATCGTCGATCGCATATGCAATAGAACGCCGGCCGATCGGTGCCAGGTCCGACTCTTCCTGACGGAAGGACTCTTCCGGATTCCAGGGCACTATGCTTCCCGCAACGCTTGGTAGGCGATATCGCTGCGGCACTGTTTGCCGGCAAAATGTACCTGTCCGCATAGCATGTACGCATTGTTTCTGGCCTCTTTTATCGTATTGCCCAGCCCTACACATACCAGAACGCGTCCTCCTGTAGCCATAAGCTTTCCGTCTATCAGAGAAACTCCTGCATAATCTATGTGCGCTCTGTCGGCGAGTTCGGTGTGGACAATTTTGTCTACGATGATCTCTGCGGGTTCACTGCTCTTGTACGGATAGTTTTTGCTCGCCATAACAACACCTACGGCGTATTTGTCTATAAACTCCACCTTCAACTCATTCAGACGCCCGGATGCCGCCTTGTCGAAAAGTTCTCCCGCAGGTGTTTTAAGAAGCGGCATCAGCACTTCACACTCGGGGTCTCCGAAACGCACATTGAACTCAAGGGTGTACGGTTCGCCGTTTACTATCATCAGTCCCGCAAAAAGCACGCCTTCAAAAGGCATACCCTCTGCAGCCATTCCGTCTACGGTCGGGCGGATGATTCTCTCTTCTATCTTTTTGTAGAGCTCATCGTCGATAAGCGGCGTCGGGGCGTATGCTCCCATCCCGCCCGTATTGGGCCCTTCGTCGTTGTCGAGAAGTCGTTTATGATCCTGCGCCGCAGGCAAAAGCACATAATCTTTCCCGTCGCAGATCGCAAAAAGCGACAACTCGTAGCCGTCGAGGAACTCCTC
>CAYZMY010000083.1:0-4874 GCA_964479605.1 uncultured Campylobacterales bacterium
GAGAGGAGCGCACCGAAAGGCTCAAAGAGGAGGCGATAGCCATATGCGACGAAGATGCGTTTGCCAGCCGCAATATAGGCAGGTTCGGCGCCGACATCATAGAGAGCCTGATGAAAAAGAGGGGTCTTACGCGCATAAACGTACTGACCCACTGCAACGCCGGGTGGCTTGCAATCGTCGATGACGGCTCGGCCCTCGCACCCGTATACGAAGCCGCAAGAAGGGGAATAGATATCCATGTATGGGTAGACGAGACGCGCCCGAGAAACCAGGGTGCGAACCTTACCGCGTGGGAGCTTCAGAAGAGCTCGATCCCCCATACGGTCATCGCCGACAATACGGGCGGCCATCTGATGCAGCACGGCATGGTGGATCTGTGCATAACCGGGGCCGACAGGGTAAGCAGAAACGGCGACGCGGCGAACAAGATAGGTACATACCTCAAAGCGCTCGCCGCAAACGACAACCGCGTGCCATTCTACATAGCCCTCCCCTCCTCCACTTTCGACTTCGCCGTAAACGACGGCATAAAGGAGATACCCATAGAGGTGAGGAGCGAAGAGGAGGTTACGCACATTAGAGGCGTAGACGAAGAGGGCCGCTACAAAAAAGTGAGAATAGTTCCCGAAGGCTCCGCGGCACTCAACTACGGCTTCGACGTAACGCCCGCGCGCCTGATTACGGGGCTCATAACGGAGAGGGGCGTATGTACTGCGCAGCGGGAGTCTATAGAGTCGATGTTCAAAGATAGGCTATGACCGACGGTGTAATAAAATATACCCTCGATTTTTTCAAAACCGATCCGCTCGAAGCCGCCATGTGGGAGCCCCTGGAGCCGATCAGAGCGCGCCTTTTCGAGCTTGGACTCATCGGCGTAAAAGATGGCGTAGGCTACGGCAACATCAGCCGCAGAATCGAAGGGGGCGGTTTTGTCATCACCGCGACCCAGACGGGCCACCTGCCCTATCTGGACGAAAAGGGGTATTCGCTCGTAAAGAGCTACGACGAGGCGGAGTTTCGCATAGAGTCCGAAGGTCCCGCGAAGCCGAGCAGCGAAGCCTTCACCCATGCGGCGGTATACGCTCTGAGCCCGCATATAGAGTGGGTCATACATATACACTCGTTCGCGATCTGGAAGATGATGATGGAGGGTGCGTATCTGAAGACGGCGGATGTAGCATACGGTACGAAAGAGATGGCCGGAGAGGTCGCAAATATCTACAAAGGTACAGATCCGCTTAAAAACCCGCTATTTGCGATGGCCGGCCACGAAGAGGGGGTGATGATCTTCGGCAAAAGCGCGGATGAGGCGATGCGGATAACAGAGAATCTTTTTATGGAAGCTCAAGCTTTGTGACAGTCGTTTTAACCTCTATCAGTAACTGTTACCGAACTCCATGCTGAAGTTATCGAAGACAAATTCAATAATGTTTTGGTTCGGATAGCTCTCTTTCTGCTTTTTTTGCATCATCTGAGATATAAATCCTCCTACCAGGGCCGTAAACGAGAGTCCGCTTCTGTTTTCCAGTCTGAACGATAGTGTATCGTTTCTTCCGGCTATGAAGCTGTTTACATATCTGTCGATCGAATCCAGAAAGGCACGAAACCGCAAATTCGTGCTCTTTTTTCTGTAAAAAGAGGTGAGTTTGGAGATATATCTCATTACTGCTTCGGCACTCTTTTTAAAAGCGGGATCGTTTTTCAACTCGTTTTTGTATCTTTGCAGCTTTTGCGGAGTAATCTTCGTAGCGCTTATAAACCCCAGCAGCGTCGCATCAGGACTGCCCATATTTGGGTCTGCAGAATCTTCCAGAAGAGATTTCACATTTTCGATCCGAATTTTAAGCACTGTTCTGTTTTTCGACCTCTTCGGCTCGTCAAACTCCATTCTACCGATACTCATCAGTGTGTCGGCGTCCAATGCGGAGTTTTTCAGGTTCAAAAGCCCGTCTCCCATACTCTCGCCGTTCAAAGCGGAGCTTTTTTGAAGAAAATAGTCCAGGTCACTTTTATCTATCATCGGCACTTCCGCCGGAGTAAAGCTGCGCAGACCATGCCAGACAACTGCACTTCTGTTGGCGTCCAGATTCTTGGTGCGGCCGTTCTTTACATAAAAACTTTTTAGTTTCAGACTCATTTCACCCAAAATCCTTTTTGGGAAAATATATCTGCCCATACTCTCTTTCATACCGTTATGATACTCCGCAAGAGCTACTGAAAAGGCGGTTTTTTGTTTTTTGTCAAAAAACTCCATATCTCTCGCCGAGGCATCGTCCAGACTATCGAACAGCACGCCGGCTACACGTTTTTGCACGCTGCTGTCATAAAGATACCTCTTTTCAAGCCTCTTTTTTTGAATGGCCCTTTGCATCTCGTTTTTAAAGTGCATTCCATCCAGTTCACGCTCGATCATGGCAGCAGTCTCTACATTTTTGAAATAGGTTTGTGAGACAGCCTCGTCGAGAATGGGTTCGACTCTCTTTTTGTCGAAAAGAAGAGTCATATCTTTTACAGAAAGAGCGAAAGAGCCGCTTTTATCTTCCAGGTTTTCCGCTTCACATCTGTAGGTTTTACTACTTTGCAAAGTGCATTTAAATCCGTTTTTATGACCCAAACCGTCGTTTAGATAACCCTCCAGATATCCAGTAGCACTTTTATACGCCATTGTGGCAAAGAGCGAAGAAGCGCTGAAAAAGAGTAGAACAGACATTTTAAGAATAGTTTTTATCATCTTATAATTCTCCGCAGCTGCTAAATGTTTCGCGACAGAATATATTAATTATAATGAAAGAGAGCTGAGCCGTATCGATAGAGCGGCGCATATTTTGGTATAATCCAAAGCAAAAAGAGAGCCGTATTCGGTTTAAAAGGGGTATTATGCTGCGTTTCGCACCAAGTCCGACAGGAGATATGCATATAGGCAATCTCCGCGTCGCCATCTTCAACTATATTATCGCGAAGCAGCGCAATGAGCGATTTATCATCAGGATCGAAGATACAGACAAAGAGCGCAACATAGAGGGAAAAGATAGAGAGATTCTCGAAATACTGAACCTTTTCGGGCTCAAATATGACGAGGTCTACTATCAAAGCCATAACCTAACCATCCACCAGCATATGGCGATAAAGATGCTCGAAGAGCGAAAAGCGTTCGCATGTTTCTGCTCTCCAGAAGAGCTGGAGGCTGAACGGGAGGCTGCAAAAGAGTCCAAAAGAGCGTATCGCTACAGCGGAAAGTGCGAACTATTGAGCGATGAAGAGGTTTTGGCCAACGAAAAACCGTTCACGATACGGCTGAAAAAACCGGTGAGCGCGATAGAGTTCAACGATATTATAAAAGGGAGGCTCTCTTTCGCTCCGGACGATATAGACAGCTTCGTAATCATGCGTGCCGACAAGACCCCGACCTACAACTTCGCCTGTGCGATCGACGACATGATCCACGACATAAGCCTCGTAATCCGCGGAGAAGACCACGTAAGCAACACGCCCAAACAGATTCACATACGAAAACTTCTGGGATACGACAAAGATATCGATTATGCACACCTGCCTGTCATTCTCAACGAAGAGGGCAAAAAGATGTCCAAACGTGATTCGGCATCTAGCGTGCGCTGGCTCTTCGAGGAGGGCTTTACACCGGAGGCGATAGCGAACTATCTTATTTTGATCGGAAATAAAACTCCTGAAGAGATCTTTACGCTTGAAGAGGCGATAAAGTGGTTCGATCTTGAAAATGTCTCCAAGGCGGCTGCCAAATTCGACCTGGACAAGCTGAGATTCATAAATCGCGAACATATGAAGCGGATGGATTCAAAAGAGCTCTCCAGGGCTTTCGGCTTCGCCGATGCGGCTATAGGTGAACTGGCGAAATGCTACCTCGAAGAGGGGAGCACAATAAAAGAGATAAAACCGAAAATAGAGGCGATATTTTCGGCCAAAAGTTTCGACAACGAGTGGGGTGAGCAGATGAAGATACTGCAAGAAGCCGTAAAAAATGCTCCGGATTTCGACTCTTTCGACGAATTCAAAAAATATCTGATGCAACAGACAGGGCTGAAGGGGAAAAACTTTTTCAAACCTCTGCGGCTGCTTCTTACCGGAGCGGACCACGGGCCTGAACTTTCACACCTCTACCCATACCTGAAATCCTACCTACTGGAGATAGTCAAATGATACTCTCAACTTTCGTACAGGCACTGGCACAGATTCTGCATATGATAATAAGCATCTATATCTGGGTCGTAATCATAGCGGCTCTCGTGAGCTGGGTACGCCCCGACCCCTACAATCCGATTGTGCAGACACTCTACCGCCTGACTGAACCTGTTTACGCCTGGATAAGACGCTACATACCCACCGTTGTCGGCGGTATCGACCTCGCTCCGCTCATAGTCATTATAGGTCTGCAGTTTATCGACCTCTTTTTGGTCAAACTGCTCTTTGAACTCGCTTCCAGCCTATGATGAGATTTACGGCACTTCTTCTCTTTGCTGCGCTGCTGCTTCCGGCAGTGACACTGAAACAGATAGAGAAGATGCCGAGAAGTTACGCCAAAGATTTTTATATATGGCGTTTTCTCGATCAGAACATCTCGGCCGAAGAGGCTGACAGAGCCTTCTACCAGATAAAATCTGTCAACTGGAAGATAATTCGCCGCTTCTCACAAAAAACTATTCAGCCGGGTTTTAAAGAGGCATATGATTGCTATAGACTCAAACCGAAACAGCTTCCGGCAAAAACGGCGGAGTGCAGTGTAATAGCGCTGACGCCGTATAAATTTACAAAAATTCCGAAACTTCGAAGATACAGGCTGCTGGAGCAGATTTCAGACTTCCCTCAAGAGCTGCGCTGGGCCGGTGTGATGGCTTCGA
>CAYZMY010000084.1:0-4841 GCA_964479605.1 uncultured Campylobacterales bacterium
TCTTTTTCTGCTTCTCCGTGATGATGGAGTAGCACATCTCTTCGATAGCCTCTCCGTCCAGCTTTGGAAGGTTGAGCGGAACCAGTCTGCCGTCGATACGGATCTGTGGTTCACTGCGGCTGACGAGGTGAAGGTCACTCGCTTTGTATGCGACGACGTTCTTCAGAAGCTTTCGGATATCAAGTGTTATGTTGCTCATTAAAAAGTTCCTTGTAGAGTTCTTCGTCGAATCCGACGATGATTTTTCCGTCGTTACACTCGATTACCGGCCGTTTTATCAGCATGTTCTCTTTGCAGAGCCACTCCCGTTTCTGCTCTATATTCGGGTTCAGCTTTTTCAACTCCAGTTTGCGGTAGGTGGTGCCACGGCTGTTGAAAAGTGTCTCCACAGGGATCTGCTGAAGCCAGCGGTCGACGGTTTCGCATCCGACGGATGTTAATTTAAAATCGACCATTTCAAAATCGATGTTACGGCTTCTTAAAAATTTTACCGCCTTTTTTACCGAGTCGCAGTTTTTGATGCCGTAAAGTGTCATGGAGTTATTCGATGATGCTGGGTACTACGAAATAGTCATCTTTCGCATCAGGGGCGTTTTTGAGTATTGTTTCTCTGATTTCGGGATCCTCTTTCGGTCTGTCTTCCCGCATCGGAGTTCCGCCTTCGAGTGTACTGAAAGAGGGGTCCAACCCTTCTGTATCGAGTTCACCGAGTATATCTACGAAGCCGACGATCTTTTCAAGCTCCGCAATCATCTCTTCACGTCTGCCTTCTTCGATTTTCAGCATGGAGAGCTTTTCGAGTTTCTGAAGCATCGTGTCGTCAAATTTCATTATTCCAACCCTTCTGTTTTTTAACAAATCTTTTGATATGATAACACACTAAAAATTAAGGGCGGCTCTAACGCCGGCCGGCCCCGGCAGTTGCGGGGCCGTTTGCGGAAGAGTTCCCTTCATGCAGGAGTTGTAGTGAGTATCAAAGAGCAGGTGGATTTTGCCAAAGAGGAGCTGACGCAGGATGAAAAGCTTCTTGCAGGACTAATAAAGGCCGAACGTTTCTATAAGAAAAACAAAATCGCCATAATCGCCCTGGCGGTAATACTGGTTGTGGGAGCGATCGGCTATATGGCTATGGATTATGTAAAAGAGAAAAAGCTGGAAGCGGCCAATGTCGCACTGCTTGCACTTGAAAAAAACCCGGACGATGCCTCTGCTCTCAAGGAGTTGAAAGAGAACGATCCGAAGCTGGCTGAACTCTTTTTGCTGAAAAAGGCTGCTGGAAGCGGAGATATAAAGAGTCTTGAATCGTTGAGCAAAAGCAAAGACAGTGTCGTTTCCGACCTCGCCTCCTACCATCTCGGTGTCTGGAAGAGTGATGCCGAAAAGATCAAAAACTACAGAATGAGAAGCGGGGCACTGCTGAAGGATTTCGCCCTTTTCGATGAGGCTTACCTTCTTATGAAAGAGGGGAAGACCGCCGAAGCCGGAGAGCGCCTTTCGATGATAGCCGACAATTCGCCGCTGAAAGCTGTGGCAGGCATGCTTGAACACTACGGAGTCGCAGCCGGGAAAAAAGGCGGCGAATGATTCGCGGAACCGGTTTTGTACTGATTCTTGCTTTTTTCGCTCTGTTTGCAGGCGGCTGCAGCGAGAAGAACTATTTCGAACCTTCCAAAATTGACGGTATCGTCAAATATGACGGAGAGCTGCCGGCACCTATAGCGGAAGTGGGATACCGCAGCGCCACACTCGAAAACGGCAATGTCATTACCTCCGGCGGTTTACAGAAATACACTCTGCCAAAGGGCTACCGCTATATAGCGCAAAGAGGTGATCTGGTCGTCGCCGCCGGTGACTGCAAGCCGAATATAATCTACAATACGAAGACAAAAAAGAGCAGGAAAATCGACCTTTCAAGAAGAGTGCTGGCAGCGCTGTTTATTCCTGATACGGAAAAAATCGCATTTTTGATCGAGGGAAACAGCTACGGAATCTACGACTACGAAAACAATCGGACCTTGGTGAAATATGAATCGGATAGCGTATTGACAGCCGATATACGCATCGCGTCTCCGATGATGCTTGAGAATCTGATTCTGGTGCCGACACTCGACGGCAAACTGGTTATTTTGAACAGACGTGACGGTGCGAAGGTCCGTGAAATCATAGTCGGAAAAGGCGAAGAGTTCAATAATATCATATTCCTGGATGTAATCGGGGACCGTCTTGTTGCCGCCACTCCGCACCGTATTATTTCTGTGAGTCCGAAACTTATGGACGCTCTGGATATGGAAATAAGTGACGTAGTATTTGTAAAAGACGGCATATATATTCTCTCGAAAGAGGGGAAGGTTTACCGCTGTGACAATGAATTGAAAATTCTGCAGAGCGAGAAATTTCCTTTCGCACATTTCGTAGGGGCCATATACGGCGATTTTATTTACCTTATCGAGAGGGAAGGGTATGTGATCGCGACAGATGCAGAGCTTTCCGGTGCGCATGTCTTTAAACTTCCCGACAGGATAGAAGACTGGTTTTTTGCCACGAAAGACAGGCTCTATTACGATCGTTACTACTTTAAGCTCCATCAGGAGTGAGAGAAATGATGAAGAGTGTACTCTCCCCGCTCCTTGAGAGGGGATATGTTTTCAGGCGTTTTGAGCCCTTCTCTTTGAAAAGGGTAGGCAGCCGGAAAAGAATTTCGATCTATCACGGTCTGGACGAACAGAACAGGTATCTGCTTGTCTTTGCCGTCAAGAGGCGAAGCAGGGTGCTTTTAAAAGATGTAAAAGAGTGGCTTGAACTGAAATCTATGATAGAGAACTACTACGGCTACTCGATACTGCTCAATTTCGCTATTGTAGAAGCCCCGATCTGCTCGAAGGCGAAACAGTTTCTGGAGTCGGAAGGGTGGAAGGTAATCGCTCTATGATTTTGTGTGATGTCGGAAACACAAGGATGCATTTTCTGGATAACGGAACTCTTATGCATTTCGGTTTTGATGAAGGATTGAAACGCTATAAAGATGAGAGTCTCTATTTCATCTGTGTCAATGAGAGTATGCGCGCCAAAATCGCCGAAGAGGCTCCCGGATGGATAGACCTCTCTGAAAGCAAACTGCTGCAAAGCGACTACCGCGGTCTCGGGGTAGACAGGCAGGCTGCCTGCCTGGCGCTGCATGACGGGGTCGTAATCGATGCCGGAAGCGCCGTAACTGTGGATATTATGCAAAACGGCATACATAAAGGGGGATGGATCTGGCCGGGAATCTCCTTTTTCAGGGATGCTTATGCCCGCATATCTCCCCGGCTGTCCGTCGAGATAGACCCGAATACAGATGTGGACCGGCTGCCCCTTGATACCCAAAGTGCCGTCAGCTTTGCGGTCCTGGCTCCTGTAAAGGCGCTTACGGAAACTTTCGCTTCAAAAAAACCGGTTACCGTGACCGGAGGAGATGCACGCTTTTTTGCACCTCTTTTTCCTGAAGCCACAGTAGATGAACTGCTTGTTTTCAGGGGAATGGAAAAAATGATAAAGGAAAATAGATGTTGACCGTTGCTTTGCCGAAAGGACGCATTGCGGAGGAGACTCTGGATATTTTCGAGACCATCTTTGCACAGAAATTCAAGTTTGAATCGAGAAAACTGATTCTTGAAATGGGGAATTTCCGCTTTCTTCTGGTTCGCAACCAGGATGTTCCTACATATGTGGCTCATCAGGCTGCGGATATCGGGGTTGTAGGGCTGGATGTGATAGAGGAGCAGGGGCTCGATATCGTCAGGCTTCTGGATCTAGGTATAGGCAGATGCAAGGTTGCCGTGGGAATCAGAGATGAAGATGAGCTCGACTGGAGCAGGCCCCAGATGAAAGTTGCTTCGAAAATGGTCAACATTACACGCAACTATTTCAGCAAAAAAGCGATGGGGGTGGAGGTTATCAAGCTCTACGGTTCTATCGAACTGGCTCCGCTTGTGGGTCTTGCGGATGCGATTGTGGACATAGTGGAGACGGGGACCACAATGAAGGAGAACGGCCTCAAAGTAGCTGAAACGATTATGGAGTCATCTGCACATCTAATAGCCAACAAACACAGTTTTTTGGCGAAAAAGGGTGAGATAATGGAGCTCTACGGCGAGATGGAAAAGGTAGTACGTGGGGCTTGAGCTCTATGCTAAAATTGAACCGCTGCTGGGTTTTGAGGAGGAGATAGAGAGCCTTTATCGGCTCCATGCGGAGATATTGGCACCATGGAAGCCGCACTCTCTGCTCGACATAGGCTGCGGCAGCGGCAAGTTTTTGCAGTTCGCTCAAAAGAGCCTCTCTTTGAAAAGAGCTTTGGGTGTAGATCTAAGCGAAACTATGGTCGAGCGTGCAAGGCAGAGGGGTGTCGAGGCCGAAGCTGTGGATGTTTGCGACCTGAATGAGAGATTCGATGCGGCCACTGCGGTATTTGACGTTTTGAACTATCTGGATACTGAAGAGCTGCGCCGCTTCATGGGGTGTGTTGAAGAGGTACTGGAGCCGGGCGGTATCTTCATAGCCGATATAAATACCCATTACGGATTCGAAGAGGTTTCACAGGGGGCTTTGGTCAAACGTTCCGAAAAGAGCTTACTGGTTTTGGAATCTATTTTTCAAAACGGGCGTCTTGAGACATCCATAGACTACTTTACCGAAGAAGAGGGAGGATGCTACAGACGTGAAGAGGATTGTGTCGTGCAGTATTACCATGATGTGGAAGATATTGCTTCTTCAAGCTCTCTGGAGCTCGTTCAGGTCTATCCCCTGGCACTATACGGCGGCGACGAGCCGGACAAAGAGGTGCTGCTCTTTCGAAAAAGAGG
>CAYZMY010000085.1:0-4816 GCA_964479605.1 uncultured Campylobacterales bacterium
CCGCCGATGCCTATAAAATGGATTCTCACTTCTTCAGCGTCTCCAACTCTTTGAGTGCATCCTCCAACACTCCCGCCTTCTCTTTCATGAACCCCTCCACCGAAGGTTTGAAGTTCGTAAGAAAAAAGCCGTATTTCTCACTCTCGTTGGGATTTTCCACATCTACCAGCTCATCTATGAAATCGTCAAATGGCATCTTCGAAGCGGCGGCGGCGATATGGGGCATCATGGCTTCGCTTATAGTCTCGTCGCCCGCGGTGTGGTGGATGATGAGGAATATCTCTTTGGCCCCCTTGAAGTCGTTTTCGCTGTAGCGCTCTATGCCGTGCTCGTATATCCCCCTGACCGTGTAGAGATCACTTCGATCCGAAAGGTCGAAAAGAGAGTTCGCCGCCAGCTTGTCGGCAAGACGGTCAAAAACGGTCTGTAGTATCTCGGTATAGATACGGTTTAGCCTCTCTGCCGGCAGGTCCAGCATAACCGCGGTATCCAGAACCTCGTACATTCCGGCTACATCTTTCGCTTTTACGGCCGCCTCTTCCCTCTGCCCCAGATCGAGCATGAACTGCGGGTTATTTTTCAAATCTTCAAATTCACTGTTTTGCATTTTCGTTCCTGTTGTAAAGTTACTATTTATATTACTCGGATTCCGGGCAAAGCCCGCAATCCGGCAGGGCCTGTGCGGTCCTACAACCCCCTGAAGCTTCGAAATCATCCGATTTCGAGATTAATGTTACGCCTTTATATCCTCAAGAGAGGCTTTTATCCTCTTCAGGGCCTCTATCGTCCTGGAAGCCTCTTCGACCAGCGCGATTCTCACATACCCCTGTCCGACACCTTCGCGCCCCAGAAAACTTCCGGGCAGAACTTTGACATTGTAGCGCTCGTAGAGCCTTTTTGTAAACTCCAGCTCATCACCGACTTCAAGCCATATATAAAAAGTGGCTTCGGGCACCTCTATACCAAGGATCTCCTTCGCAATCTCGAAGTTTTCCCTATATTTTTCGCGAAAGCCCATTACATGCTCCTCGTCGCTCCATGCGGCGGCGGCAGCAGCCTGAAGCGGCAGTGGAGAAGCGCAGCCCACGTATGTGCGGTAGCGCATATAGCGTTTCAAAATCGCATCGTCACCCGCCACGAAGCCGCTGCGAAGGCCGGGTGCGCTAGAGCGTTTGGAGACGGAGTTTATCGCCAGTACGTTTGTGAAGCCCGGATTGTCCGCCTCGATGGAAGCCTGCAGAATCGACGGCGGCGGCGCAGAGGTATATATCTCGCTGTAACACTCGTCGTTCAGAAGCACGAAGTCATGCTTCAAAGCCAGCTTCACCCACTCCTTCATACTATCTTTGTCCATTACGGAGGCTGTGGGATTGTTCGGAAAGTTCAGAATAACCAGATCACATCCGGCAAGTTCTCTCTCATCGATTTTCGGCAGGAAACGGTTCTCTTTGAGCAGGTTAAGATGAAGCACCCCGGCTCTTGAGGCTATGGCCGCACCCTCATATATCTGATAAAAGGGGTTTGTGAAAGCCATCTTCGGCTCTTTTTTATCGGCAAGTAGAAACTGTGGAAAGTTGAAAAGCAGCTCCCTAGTTCCGAATGTGGGTATTATCTGCGAATCGTCCAACTCTATATGAAAACGCCTCTTCACAAAACCGCGCATAGCCTCTCTGAGCTCCGGCTCGCCCGAAGTTTTGGGGTACTTTTTCAGCAAGCCGGCACTCTCACACAGCGCTTCTGTTATGAACTCCGGAGTCTCGAACTGCGGCTCCCCGATTGTCAGAGTTATAGGATCGTACTCTTTCGCCGGTGTAATATCTTCAAGAAGCATTGCCAGCTTCTCGAACGGATAGGTCTCAAACTGCAAAAATTATCCCTTTTTTGATACCTATTGTACAAAAGCGCTCCAAAAATTGAGGTAAAATAAGATCAGATTTGACAAATAGACGAAAAGGAGAGAGCATGGCAAATATACACGTTGTATGTCCCCACTGCCACAAAGTGAACAGAATACCGCTCAAAGAGCACTACAACAAGGCCAACTGCGGCTACTGTCACGGTTCACTGCTCGATACCCACCCCGTCGAGCTTACACCGGAGAGCTTTCAGATTCATATTCAAAAGAGCGACATTCCGGTCGTAGTAGACTTCTGGGCGCCTTGGTGCGGACCTTGCCGCATGATGGCGCCCGCATATGAAGAGGCTGCGGAGCGGTTTCCTCTGAAAGCGCAGTTTGCCAAAGTAAATACTGAGCAGTTCCAGCAGTTGGCGGCCCCTTTCGGAATACGCGGAATCCCCACCATTATCGTCTTTAAAAATGGGGTAGAGGTAGATCGCGTAAGCGGCGCTCTGCCGGCGAATCAGATCGCAGAGCTCGTGGCCAGGCATACGGGTTGACACCGATGCTCAGAGTTTTGTCGGCGCTTCTTGTCTCATCGGCTCTTTTATGGGCGATCGACTATACGGACAGAAGTACACAGGAGCTGATAGCGTCACTGCATCCGGGAGGAAAAAATATCGCGGTGATACTGCATGAGCTGAAAAAAAGAGAGCCCGCAATGACTCCGAAAGAGAAGAGCCTCTATATGAAAAAACTTGAAGAGATAGCGAATGTCGAAAAAAAATAGAATTTTTCTGCTTGAAGACGATACTAATCTGAGCGATACGGTGACAGAATTTCTGGAAGATGAGGGTTTCGAGGTAGAGGCCGCATATAGCGGCGATGAGGCGGAAGAGAAACTTTACGAAAAGCGCTACGACCTGCTGCTGCTCGATGTTAACGTACCGGGAATGAACGGTTTCGAGCTTTTAAAAGCGGCACGCTCCGACGGCGTTGACACTCCCGCCATATTCATAACGTCACTCGACACTCTCGAAAATCTGGAAGAGGGTTACGAAAGCGGAGCCGACGACTATATCAGGAAGCCTTTTGCGCTAAAAGAGCTGCTTCTTCGCATGGAGTCGCTTCTTAAGAGAAAGTTTTCACACAAAAACAACCCCAAAATAGAGATCGCTCCGGGAGTTACCTTCGACTCGGTAGGCGGCACTCTATATATAAATGAAGAGCCCGCCTCATTGCAGCCCAAGGAGCTTGCACTACTGAAACTCTTTTTGAGCAAGCCTGACGAGGTGATAGGTCACGATGCCATCTACGAACACCTCTGGAGCTACGACGAGACACCCAGTGAATCCTCTCTTCGTACGTACATCAAGAACCTAAGAAAAATAATCGGGAAAGATAAAATTGTCAGCATCAAGCGCTACGGCTACAGGTATCAACCGTAGCGAACGAATCACACTCGTTCGCTTCGTTGGACTCTACTCATTTTTGGTATTCATGATACTGATACTGGGATCAACGATCTATTTCAAACTCCAAAAAGATCTAATGCTCCAGACCAAAAGACTGCAACTGGAAGAGTATTCAAAAGAGCTAATTGACGGTCTGAAGCTGCTTCATATATACTTCGACCGCTACAGAACATACCCGAGAAACCCGCTCTACAGGTCCGCCATCTACGATGCCGACCATGTTCAGATTTTCTCCACCCTGAAACATCCGGAAGGCGTGCAGCTTGAAAAGGTGATCTACACTACCGACGGAGTCATACAGTATATACACGTTCTAGACTCCTACTACCTGGGAACCAAATATACTGTTGTGGAGATAGATGACGACGGAAAATGGTTTATGCAGACATGGAGAAACATTCTTATATACGGCGGGGTGTTTCTCGTTATCTTTCTCGTAGCCGGAATCATACTGATGCGCCTCTTTCTGGCACCTATGAGAGACGCAATTCACCTCCTGGACCGATTCATCAAAGATACAACACACGAACTCAACACTCCGGTCAGTGCAATACTCAGCAATATAGAGATGATAGATACCGATCGGCTGGAACCCAAAACCGCGAAAAAGATCAAACGTATAGAGATAGGTGCGAGGACGATAAGCACAATCTACCAGGATCTTACATATATAGCACTAAACCACAAGATCGTATCTCAGGATACCGATGTGGATCTCAGCAAACTGGTTCAGGAGAGAATAGACTATTTCAGAATTTTGGGAGAGTCGAAAAAGATCAGTTTCGAAACCGATATACAACCGGGTATTAGACTATATATAGATGAAAACAAAATGGCCCGTCTTATAGACAACCTTCTCTCCAATGCAATAAAATACAACCGCAGAAACGGCGAGATATTTGTAGAGCTGCGCCCCGGTGAACTGCTTGTAAAAGACAGCGGCATCGGCATGGACGAAAAGCAGATAAAAGAGATTTTTAAACGCTACAAGAGATTTGACAGCAGTGTGGGCGGCTTCGGTATAGGGCTAAACATCGTAGCGATGATCGCGGCAGAGTACAACCTTAAAATAGATATAGAGTCACAAAAAGGGCAAGGATCGGAGGTTACTGTAAGATGGGACGTATAACTGTTACAATTTTACTCATTATGGCCTCTGTTTTGGCATCAGATGTAAATATCTATGAACGCAACTGCGTCAAATGCCATGAAAATCTGCCTGTAACACTAGACAATTTCTTCTTCAACTACCTGCTCAAGTACAGCAGTGAAAGAGAGGTAAAAAAAGCACTCAGAAGCTACCTCAAACACCCGAGAAAAAAGGCTTCACTTGCCACGGAAGAGCTGGTGTCCCGTTACGGGCTCATGCCGAAGACCACTCTTTCGGATGAAGAGCTCAGAAAAGCGATAGATATCTACTGGGACAAATTTAAGGTATTTGGCAAGATAGAATAGTTTGTGATAGAATCCTTTTCACGATCACTCCACGATTGTCCTTTACAAT
>CAYZMY010000086.1:0-4740 GCA_964479605.1 uncultured Campylobacterales bacterium
TTCAGCCTCTGCAGAAGCTTCCACGACACTCTCGAAAACTCCTGTCGCCAGAGTCGCGCCGGCAACCGTAAAAGCCGCGCCTTTTAGAAAAGTTCTTCTTTGTTCATTTATCATCGTATCTATCTCCTGCTGTTTAACTGAGGTTCAAAAGCTGCGGAATCACAAGCCATACATGTTTGGCGATCCAAAGACCTGCCAGTGCCAGAACCGATGCCAGCGCCAATAGACTTTGAGAGCGGTTTTTAAGCCCCAAAATCACGAGAACGACCGGAATTATGTAGCCCAGATACTGACCTACCCAGAACATTGTGTGGTACGCTCCGCCGCTCTTGACGAAGGCTATCGTCGCCGCAACCTCTTCGGCTTTCATTGAACCGAAGTAGTATTCACCCATATAGATAATGAACGATAAAGATGCGCTGACGGCAAGAACTATGGCCAGGTCCCGCTTTACATTTCTGTCACCCACTCCCATAATAAGATAGAGTGCCGAACCGCCTATGAATGCGGCAAGCGCCATCTGGACAAGCTCGGTGGGAGTCTGCCACAGTTCACGCGCAGCGGCCTCGCCCATGATCGTAGCCGTATAGAGTGTTACAGGAATCGCGAATATGAATGCTGCCCAGAGCAGTTTGTTATAGACCTCATCATCGAGTTTGTTCAGCACTCTGCCGGCCGCCATGACGAAGATGATTCCCGTAAGAATCGTCGCCAGCCATGCACCGACAGTAATAGCCGAGGTAAAGTGCGGATGGAGGAAGATATTCAGCATCCTGTAGGGGTGATGCAGATCCAGCAGTGTAAAGAGCAGGAATATGTTCAGAAAGATGAACGCGACCACCGGCATCAATGTCTTGACCCCGCCTACCCTGTCGCCATATTTCTTGAGCAGGTACACACCCACCAGGATCACTCCGGTAGCGATACTCTTGGCCCACATGTTAAGAGTGATCATCCAGCCCCATACGATGCCAGGAAGCGCAACGTCGAGGGTCACCACCGCATTGGTCGCGGCTGTTGCATGTTCTACCATCTTAGTGACCTCCTATATGTTTTAGGTGCGTTATGTTGTCAAAGAGACTGAACCCTTCGATGCGCTCGCTTGCGAGTGGATTGAGGTTCACCTCTCCGCCGCCGACGTAGAAGTGTTTGGGAGCGGTGTTCTTTTCCGGTTTTCTGACCTTCACGTTGCCCTGGTGCTCCATGATATAGCGGCTTATACCGCTTGTCGGATCATCCAGGTCGCCGAATATATTGGCCTCCACGGGACAAGCTACGACACATGCGGGCATCATCCCTCCGGCTACGCGGTGCGCGCAGTATGTGCATTTGTCTGCCGAATTTGTCTCGGGATCTATGTATATAGCTCCGTAGGGACATGCCATCACACAACCGGCACACCCTATGCAGCGCTCCTTGTCGACATTGACTATGCCGTTGTCCAGGTAGTGCAGAGCACTTACCGGACATATACGCTCACAAGGTGCATTTTCGCAATGGTTGCACCTTAGCGGAGTGAAGGTTCGTTTCGCTTCCGGAAATGTCCCGACATCCACATATTTGACCCGAAGTCTCCACATTCCTATAGGAACGCTGTTTTCCACTTTGCACGAGACCTCACAACCCTTGCATCCCATGCAGAGTCCAAGATCTACCAAAAAGCCGAGCTTCATAAACCCCTCCTCTAAATATTTTATTACGAATAAATCGTCCGTTTTCCGTTTCCGATAACAGCCGCTTTGCAACATTTGCAAAATAAGCCTATCTATCAGCCCTTTTTATCTGCACATATGTGTACCGTAAAGCTTACAGCAGCACAAAGAGCCTAAAAACCGGAGATAATTCAGTCTAACAATAGTTTTTTTAATTGAAGCTTTATTGGGAACGGAAGTCCGTTTTGAAGGTGTTTGGATCAGAAGATTTATAATTTTTGGCTATTTTAATCAGGCCGGCTTGGATGGTGGTTCACTTTTATTGATGATGGAACAGACAGACGGCAGTCTGAAGCTGACTGTCGTACCCTCTCCTCTTACGGAAGATATTTCAAACTCTATATGGTGAAGCTTGAGTATATACTTTACAATGGCCAGACCCAGCCCCATTGAGTTATCCCAGCTGTGTTTATCTATACGATAGAATTTTTTTGTTATTGCACCTATCTCTTCCTTATCTATCCCCTCTCCGCGGTCAGTTACACTCAGACGCCCGGAGTCGATATGTACCTCTACATCGCTCTGTGAATATTTCAGGGCATTGTCTATAAGGTTAACCACAACCATCTCGATCATAGTCCTGTCGGCATGGATAAAGACAGTTTCATCCGCTATGACACTCACATCTCTTTCTTGGTATTTCTGCATAAGAGCGTGTGCAGCACCCTGAACTATGCCGTTTAGCTCAAAATCGCTCATCTGCGGTTTTATTTCGCTACTTTCAAGCCGTGTCAGAAAACTGAGCCTGTCGATCATTTCGCTTATTCTTTGCGTATTCTCTTCGATACGAGAAAGGAACCTTTTCCTGATCGAAACAGGCAGATTATCATCGTCAATAAGTGTTTCAGTATAGCCCATGACAGCTGCAACCGGATTCTTGAACTCATGGCTTATGGCAGAAATTATATCGCTGCGCTGGCGGCTTGCAAGACGCAGTTTTGCCGTATATTTACGTTTCTTCTTTTCACTCTTTTCGAGCCTTTTGGCAAGTTTTTTCAAAAGGGCCGCTATTGTCGAAAACTCGGTAGAAAAACCGGCCGAAATCGACGCCCTGTAGTTCTTCGCCGCAATAGCTTTGAGATACTCCGTAACCTTCCCGAGCTCCGCATTTATTTCACGCTGAATAAGTCGGCTTATAATAAAACCTATCGCAATCGCCGCAAGGAAGACAAGGGCTATGCGCACCCAAAGCTGCGCGAAATCCTTCATCACCTGATCGAGTGAGACGGAGAGGCGCAAAATTGCATCTTTGTCATTCCATTTAATCTTTTTTGCGGCATATATACGGTCGTTTTTGACTGTTTTGGAGTATCGCACAGCCCTTCCAAAGCCGCTGCGGCGCGCTTCCATTACTTCGGGCCGGTTGGCATGGTTATCCATCTGCGAAACATCGGCTTCATTGTCAAAAAGCGGTGTTCCGTCCATTGCTATGAGCGTAACACGAAGCGGTCGCCCCATCACTTCGCTTATCTCCTTCGCGGCCTGATCGAGAGATTTGCCCTCGTCGATGCGCGAACGCACATAGGCGATTTCACTCTTAAGCTGGTTTGTGAACTGCTTTATCTCTATCTGTTCGATAGAGTAGTAGATGATCAGTGAGGCGAACGCAAGCGTTCCCACAAGCAGAAGTATGAAGTTCAGATAGAATATCTGTGAGAGTTTGAAGCGGGACTTCAGCACATCTGGTACCCTACCCCGCGAACGGACTTGATGTAGTTTTTGCTCTTGTCGGGGTCTATCTTCTCTTTTAGACGGTTCACCGCCACATTCACGGTCCTGTCCTGGTAGTCACCTACATCCCCCCATACCCTCTCGAGCAGCTGGTCGCGGCTGAGGACGATGTTTCGGTTTTTTACCAGCTCCAAAAGCAGATCGAATTCGAGCTTCGTCAGCTCTACCGGCCTCTCATCCACCAAGACTTCGTGACTTTTGGGTTTTATAGTTATATCTTTGTACCTGACAATATCGCTCTCTTCAGGTTTGCTCCTGCGAAGTATGGCACGTACTCTATGCAGAAGCTCTTTGAAGTTGAAGGGTTTGGTTACGTAGTCGTCTCCGCCGCGCAAAAATCCCTCTTCTATCTCCGACTCGGCCACTTTTGCCGTAAGGAATATTACCGGAACATCGATGCCCTGCTCCCGCAGCTGCCGGACAAATTCGCTCCCCTCTACACCGGGGAGGTTTCTGTCTACTATCATCAGATCCGGCAACTCCTCTTCAAGCAGCTTCTTCACGGGCTGGACGGTAAGCGATGCGAAAGTTTCGTAACCCTCTTTGATAAGATGATACTCCAGAAGATCGAGCAGGTCCCTCTCATCCTCTACTATGACGATCAGTGCCATCTCAGTTGCTCTCCAGATCTCCGCCGGTTTTAATGAAAAGGAGCAGTTTCGCGACATTTGTAGCGTGGTCGCTGATACGTTCAAGCTTGCGTGCGAGTTTTAGTACCGTCATGAAATCGAGCGGGTCGATATCTGTATGGTATAGCGTATCGGAAAGATCTTTCTGTACTATGGAGTAGAGGTCGTCCCCTTTGGACTCTTCAACTTTTATAGAGCGGTAAAGATTTCGCAGCTCCTCTTCGCTTTGGGATATATCTATCATCTTCACCATATATGTTATCGCGTTTAGAGCGCTTTGATGCAGCGTCTGAAGCGATGCCTTGATCTTCCCGAGATCGAACTCGCCCGCTATCAGGGATTTATTGTTCTTGATATAGGATTTCAAAGTACTACAGGTGTTTACCAGTTCGTTGGTCATCTTCAGATATCCGACCATTTCACGAAGTTCTGTCGCTTCCGGTCCATACAGTGCCAGAGTTTTGATAACCTCATTGTCTATATCGTTGGCTTTGGAGCCGCACCCTTTAAGTGCCTCTTTGGCTTCGTCCAGTTTTTTTATATCGGAACTTTTGAATCCTTCAAAACTCATTCGCTGCGCCGTTTCGATAGTGGAGGCGAGCTCCTGCATAGCCTTGTTGACCTGCCGCAGCTTCTCCTGGTAACTCGAGAGCATCTCTATCCTTATA
>CAYZMY010000087.1:0-4617 GCA_964479605.1 uncultured Campylobacterales bacterium
TAACATCAGTTAGTCATCAAAGGGGCCGGACTCCTCTTTGGCTTCAGCCTTTTTCGAGACAACAACTCTGTTTCGTCCCTCCTCTTTTGCTTCATATAGTGCTTCATCGGCTTCCGAAAACACTTCAAGATAATCTTCATGTTCAGCCCGCAGATTGCTTATACCTATACTGGATGTCACCTTTATAGTCTCTCCTTCAAAACTTACAGGGTGCGCTTCTATAGTCTCTCTTATCTTCTCGGCAATTACCCTGGCAGTTTTTATGTCAGTTTCCGGCAATATAACAACAATCTCTTCACCGCCGTATCGTCCTACGAAGTCAGTCTCTCTTATGCATGATCTTATGTGCTCACTGACCTGGCGCAGTACTTCATCACCGGCCATATGCCCATAGGTATCGTTTATCTGCTTGAAGTGGTCAAGATCAACCACGGCAATAGATACATCATGCCTGTACCTTCTTGCACGTTTGAATTCAATTTCAAGCATCTCTTCAAGATAACCTCTGTTCCAAAGACCTGTTAGAGCATCTGTTTTACTAAGGAGCTCAATTTCGTGCGTTCTCTCTTTTACAAGTCTCTCCAAACGCTCTTTCTCCTCTTTGGACTGCCTGATTGCGGAGCGGTAGATCGCTCTTGCAATAAAAAGTGCTATCAGCAATGCAATTATGCTTGTAATCAAAGCTGTCTTAAGAAGCCTCTGTTCATTCTCTTTGTACGGTGCCGCATCTATCAATAGAATCAGCTGCTTGTTTTTATCGCCGCCGAATACACTGCCGTCAGTCAACATTCTGTAGACCGGTCTTCCCTCAAGTTCAACGATCTGCTTGCGTTTTAGCCGGCTCATATCGAAATGCCTGCCGATAAGCTCTCTGTTGCTGCTGACAACAACGGTTCCAGTCCTGTCGATTACGGTAATTTGAAGAATATTTTCTGCAGAGCTTACATACTTATATAGAAAATCTTCGATATTTGTATTTCTGAAGATCGATATACTGTTTTTAATAGAACCTTCTATCGCCTTGAGGAGATTCAGTATGTCGACTTTTCTGTGTGAAATAACCGAATCTTCAATACCCTCTGATTTCAAAGTTTCAGGCGATACTTCGACAGCCAGATCGATAATACCCACAAGCTCGTTTTTTATCCTTATAGGATAATAGATCGCCATAACAGGTACATAATCTCTAACTTCGAAGAAAAATTCACCGAATGGCTGGTCTCCCTGCATCGTCCTTTCAAAACTTTTGCCTGTATGAACCTTGCCAATCTCATCCTGGAACATGGAGTTGCTTATAACCCCGTCCGGTTCCAGAAACCTGAATTCAAATATATCAAGATCGAGCGACATATCGTTCACAAGCTTTTGAAGATTCATTGTGGACTTTATATCCTGAAAGCGTTTTATAGCCGCTGTAATAGAGTTTATAATATCCTTGGAGTCACTCTGCATCTGCTTCAGGAGCAGTTTTTTCTGAACATCATAGTTGTAAAAAGAGATAATCGAAAGCGTTACCACTAGAGTGACAAGCCACCAGATAATACTGTTTTTTTTGAAAACTTTGATGTTTTTCATTTTTTGGCAATTTTCGCTTTCGCTTTTTTATTCGGATCTGCATTTTTATATTTACTGTATGCAGCATGGAAATCTTTGTAAGCTCTGTTCCATCGTTCGGTATGACAGCTTTTACACATCTTCTTCAAAATCTTGGGCTTATCGGTTCCGGCAAGGAAACCTCCGCCTTTTTTAGTCTTTCTGGCAATCTTTACATGCCTGTTTCCCGGCCCGTGGCACCCCTCGCACTGCACATTTGAGAGTCGGGGAGTCTCTTTCTTGCTTACAAAGCCGTTCGGTACTCCATACCCGGTACTGTGGCATGGCAGACACTTGGCATTATCCTCATATCCGCCCTTTTTCAGGCTTTTCATGGCATAGTCATGAGGATCTTTTTTGCGTCCCAGAAAAAATTTCCTGTGGCACAGTCTGCATTTTGTATTGCCTACATAGTAATATTTACCGGAGCGTATAGCTTTATTGTACGCTTTTTCACCAAGCGCCTGCTTAAGCGGATTTACCTGTTTGGAGCTGCTCAACTCATCTTTGATCCTGGAATCTTCCTGTGCAAACAAGAACGTTCCGCTTAAAACCAGGGCAGCCAATACCGCAGCTGTCCTGCCCGATATGGTACGCATAAAACTCATAATCTCCCACCTATATTGTAAATTCGAAGTCTAACATAGATTTTTTTAGTAATGCTACTCTTTTTTTCCATTTTGCCTCCGAACAGGGCTACTTGCCCATTGACAGAAAAATTTCTGTTTTTTTAATTTCAAACCGTCAAAAAAAAAGAACGGTTAAGCTTCACTTACAAGCTAGTATCGACATTACAGACAATTTTTTTACGCCTTAAAAAACTATTATCAAAATCGAAAAGCTTGGAATTTTTTATAACTGACAGGATCGAGCATGTATAATCGCAAAAACAGTTACAGGGGAGAAAGATATGAAAACAGCAATATTGGCAGTAGTGTGTTCACTGTTTATCGGCACACATCTATATGCAGAGAGTCCTGACAAAAACATAGTCCTGACAAAGATGGTTGAAGCGTATGGAGGGAGTGAAGCACTCTCAAAAGCAGCAAGCTACGTTCAGAGCTGGAGAGTAGTAAGAGCCGCAGACGGCATTGAAGGCACTGATACAAGAAGAGTCACTCTTCCAAATAGGCTCTATATAAAACTCTCATATCCTGACAGGAGCGAAACAAGAATACTTGAAGGGGAAGTCGGAATAAAAGTGTTCAACAACCATGAGAAAAGGCAGGTATCAGGACCGATGCTGGATGCAATGAAGGTCCAGCTTATGAGGCTTTACAATCCTCTGGAGCTCAAAGAGTTTAAAGGTAATATCAGGATAAAAAGTGAAAAAGGGGAATATATTCTTCTATTTGCAAAAAACGGGGTAGAGTGCGATTACTATGTCGATCCGAAAAACTTCCATATCGTCAAGACCGTGGGAAAACTCAAAATGGGACCGCAAACAATGCAGTTTATAACTTTTTACAAAGACTTTTCAAAAACCGACGGAGTTTTGATGCCCCATACCGAAATAAAGTATGCCGGCAATGTAAATACAGCGACAAACTATCTGCTCAGTACGAGATTTGTTAAGATCAAAAAGGTAGGCAAACATCGCTACGAACAGATTTGAAAGCGGTTTATGAAACATAGTGCCGGAATACTGCCGTACAAAAAGGATGGCGGACTTAAACTGTTTCTAGTACATATGGGCGGACCGTACTGGAAAAACCGCCCTCGCGCCTGGAGTGTTGTCAAAGGCGAAGCGGAATCGAACGAGGATCTTCTCGAAACGGCAAAAAGGGAGTTCCATGAAGAGACAGGCCAAAAGATAGAAGGCAGATTCACACCTCTGGGCTCCGTAAAAAGTTCGGACAAACAGATAACCGTCTGGGCCGTGGAAGCCGAACCGAACACAGAAATAGTCTCCAACACTTTCACCATAGAGTGGCCGCCTCACTCCGGTATCAAAAAGGAGTTTCCGGAAGTTGACAGGGCAGGGTGGTTTTCGCCCGAAGAGGCCGAAAAAATCATTGTCCGTTCCCAACTGCCGCTAATCGAAAGGGCGAAAAAGCTTCTAAATTCGAACTAAACTTCCGGCACTACAATACTCTTAAAAAAAATAGATATAATCTTTCGACAAAAATTTTCGAAAAGGGAACAATCATGAAAATCAAGGTACTGGCGGCACTTTTCGCTGCTGTTTTTCTCTTTGGGGGATGCAGCAACAAAGTCGAAGAGAAAGCGACTGTAACGGTCAGTGAAGGCAAGGTTGCACCTGCCGTAGAGATAGGCAGAGAGTTCGGTGCCGAAAAGCTTACCGACCAGTTCGGTAAAGAGGGCGAGATAAGAGGCGATACCAAAAAGGTCATCATGGCCTTTTCAAAAGCCACCGGCCATCTGGTCAAAGAGTTTCTGGCCGCTCAGCCGAAAGATTATCTGGCTTCCCATAACGCGGTGTTCATAGCCGATGTCAGCGGTATGCCCAAGGTGATCTACGAATATATGGCACTGCCGGGACTACAGAAAAACGAATTCTCTATCTATCTGCTTACGGATGAAAAGGATGCCGAAAAGTTCAAAAGCGAGAAGTATGCAGACTATGTGATGGTGGTCGACCTCGATAACAGAAGAGTCGAAAAAGTGGAGTTCGTCACAACCGTAGACGAACTCAAAAAGAGCCTGGACTAAACCGGCACTATACTTTAACAGTCATCAGATCGTAAGCCACTTCGATTTCACCGTCGAAGCGGCTCTTCGCCTCTTCAAGCAGTTCAAAAACCCTTCCATACTTGTCGTAACGCGGGCTGATATGAGTTAATATCAACCTTTTAACGCCCATATGAGACGCCGCTATAGCTACAGATTTTGCAGTAGAGTGCATAAACTTTCTCGGCAGTTTCTCGAAATCCGGCTCCGTGTATGTAGCTTCGTGTATCATCAGGTCGACATCTTCGAATTTTTCGAAAAGAGCAGGGGAGTCGTTATCTCCTCCTATGATAACTCTTTTACCGCGTCTGGGAGGTTCCGTAAAATCTTTTC
>CAYZMY010000088.1:0-4569 GCA_964479605.1 uncultured Campylobacterales bacterium
CTCCGAACTATTTCGGGTACCAGCGCTTCGGACGCGAAGGCGACAACTTCGAAACTGCCAAAGAGATCATAGAGGGCAGGCGGAAAATGCGAGACAGAAAAAGGCGCGACTTTCTGATCAGCGCATACCAGTCACACCTCTTCAACCTCTGGCTGAGCAAGAGGATAGAGATTTCGAGACTCTTCGATGCCCTTACGGAAAAAGAGCTCAAAGAGGTTTTTGTCTGGAACTCTTCCATCATAAAAGAGGTTTACAAAGAGCACCACTTCTTCAGGCTCCTGCCTGGCGATGTCGCAAGCCACTATCCGCACGGAAAACTCTTCGTTGTCGATAGCGTCGTCGAGGAGTCCGACCGTTTCAAAAAGCGTCAGATAAGTCCGACAGGCCTTCTTTGCGGAGATAAACCGAAACACTCCACGGGTCTGGCATGGGAGATAGAGAAAGAGTTCATTCATGAAGTACCGGCACAAGGAGGCCGCAGATACGCTTGGATTTGGCCCGAAGATGTGGAAGGGAAATACAAAGAGCAGGATGCCCATTACGAGCTGCACTTTACACTCCCCAAAGGCTCCTATGCCACTGTCGTGCTGGAGATGATAGCGAACAGGCCGATAAAAGAGGTTGAATAGTATGGAGAAGTTTTCGGAATATGCAAAAAGAGAGATTCTTGGGCAAGATAAGGCGATAGAGCTGATCGAATCGGCCGTAGAGCGGTTCGGGAGTCTCAGGATTTTCGACGGTGTCGCCGGAATGGTGACACTGGCCGGCACACCCGCTTGCGGAAAGAACTTTGCCGCCAAGGTTATAGGCCGCTATCTTCAGCGCGAGATGCTGATTCTGCATATGGGAGACTACTCTTTCAGCGACGATATAGAGCGTCTGGTGGGCCCGAAAGGTGTTTTGGAGTCGTGGATATCTAGATATCCGGACGGAGTCGTAATCTTCGAAGATATAGATAAAGCCGACCACTCTATCCAGCGTCTTCTGGCTTCGATAGTGGCAGATGGAGCACCAGACGATCTTCGCAGATACCGTCAGGCTATATTTCTGTTTACCTTTTCCGTAAACGACCCTTCATGGTATGACAAGAGCTTCATAGACGACTATTACGAAAATCCGCTGCTTCTACAGGGCAGGTTTTACGAACAAATTGCGAAAGAGGCTGCTGCGGATGAAGAGGGGAACCTTGTAACCGTTTTCGATGTAGATATATTGACTGTTTTCAGCGAAGGTGATCTTGCTCTCTTCTATCCTCTCGATTTCAAAACGCTGTGGCAGATTTGTGAAAGGGTTTTGGACAGAACCGTCGAACAGATCAACGCCGGACGGACGATGCAGACGGAGGTGTCAATGCCGCATGAGAGTGCACTTGCATTTTTGCTTGGGTTATCCCCATACCTGAATGCAAAAAGGATCTCACACAAACTGCCAGCACTTCTTGCAGAGATAATCTCAAAATGTCCGGAAGACGCCAAAAGATGCAAGATAACACTCTCAAAGGGTGTGCAAAAATGGCTTGATCAATTTTCGGATCTTTCTGAGGATCTGAAATATTTTGTAAAGTTCGAGCGCAGCTTTATGCTTGAATGGCGGCAGAGTAGGCGCGGATCTAGCGCAACTGTTGCCCTCGAAAAAATCGTAGAAAAAGAGCACGAGAAGCCGGAGCCAAGATCGCCATATTCCGATCGTCTTGCAATCCATGTTTCGCATATAGGATTCAGCGATGTTGCCGGACAGCTCAGGGTTAAAAAAGAGCTCAGATCGATAATCCGGCTGCTGCAGGATGAAAAAGGGCTCAAACATTTCGACATTACACTCCCGAAAGGTCTACTGCTATACGGCCCGGAGGGAGTCGGCAAGAGTATGCTCGTCAAAGCGTTCGCCAAAGAGGCCGGCCTTGCATATATCTATCTGCAGGAGAGTGATCTTTTTGACGAGCTTCTTGTCAAAGAGGTTTTTACACGTGCCCGTTTGGCTGCACCTGTACTTGTAGTTTTGGAGGGGGTGGATACTAAAGGTATGATAGATGGGAATTACACCGGTATCCCCACCGCAACTCTTACGCAGATGATCGACCGGCTGCCGAGCGAACCGAATGAGTATATATTTACGATAGCCACGGCAAGAGATATCGAAGAGGTACCTGCGGAGCTGATGCACCCGGGGCGTATCGACCAGAGTGTAGAGGTGCCGGAACTGGACAGAGAGGCGCGCCGCTTTTTTGCCGAAAAGATCATGGAGAAACCTCACAAAAAAGATATAAACATCGATCGGATTATCCGCTATATGTCCGGAATGAACGGCTATGAACTCGGACGCATCGCCAAAGAGGCGGCACTGGACGCTCTTAGAACCGGATTACACGATCTGACCGAAGAGATCATAATCGATCGGATAAATACTATAAAATACGGCCAGAAACTGGAGAAGAAGCGTTTCAAAAATTTCGAAGAAGATCTCAAAAAGAGTGCCTACCACGAAGCGGCCCACGCGGTGACCTCTTTGAGGCTGCTTCCCGACGTAGAAATCGAACAGGTTACTGTCATTCCGAGAAGCGAGGCTCTGGGACTTGTTTCATATATGCAGGACGCCATCGAAACAAATCTTTCAAAAGAGGAGATAGAGGCCAACATAGCGGTTCTGCTTGCCGGCAGGGTCGCTACGGTTAAGAAGTTCGGTCCGCAAAAGGGGCTCGAAACAGGTGCCTACAGTGATCTGCAGGAGGCCTCTTTATATGCCTACAGTGCCGTAGCGCAGTTTGGAATGGACGATGAACTGCCGAATGTCCACATAGAGACGCTGCTGCAAAACATCAACAGCAACCTTTTTAAAGAGAAGATAGAGTCACGCATCATTCACTGGATAGAGGAGGGTACGAAACTCGCAGAAGAGGTCGTCGAAAAAGAGTGGAAGATTATAGAAAAGATCGCTAAAAAACTTTTGAAAGAGGAGCTTATAGAGGGAGAGGAGCTTAGGAGGATGATTACATAATGTTACGCGGATTCCGGGCAAAGCCAGCAATCCGGCAGGGCCTGTGCGGCCCTACAATCCCCTGAAGTTTTCAAATCCAAGATTTCGAGACAGTATTATGCATGGGTGAGCGAGTGTCAGAGCAGGTCGTCGAGAACCTTCTTTGTTAAATCGTACATCTTCTCCCGATACTCTCTATTGAACATTTCGGTATATCTTCTTTTTATTATCTTCATATCCTCCACGAACTGATCGAACTCCTCATCTTCGTACATCTCGGTAACCTCGAAGTGAAGCTCTATCTCCTCTTGAAGATCGTCGAGAAGATCTTTGAAAAAAGCGAACTCTCCGGGGTATCTTTTTGCCAGCATATCCGTCTGATCCTTGTAAGGCAAAGATGTCTCTCCGAAGTAGGGGTCCAGGTCTATCATCTGCATGAAACCGTTTTTATCGATCTCTTTTAGGATCGAATCGAGAGCGATAAAAGGCTTTACAGACTCATCATTAGGATTCTCAACCGCCTTTTTTGCAGCTTCGTCGTATCTTTTTTGCAGTGTAATATCCTGTTTCATTATCTCTCCTCTTTTTTTATTTATGTTATGCGGGTTGAGGGCAAAGCCCCCAACCCGGCAGGGCCTGACCGGCCCTACAACCCCCTGAAGCTTCGAAATCATACGATTTCGAGACGACGTTTCGCTAGCAAAACGTCGGGATGTTATGCGGATTTCGGGCAAAGCCCCCAACCCGGCAGGGCCTGACCGGCCCTACAACCCCCTGAAGCTTCGAAATCATTAGGTTTAAAAATTATGTCACACCGTCTATTTGCGCAAACACTCGGCAGACTCGCAATCTCACTAAAACTCCGCCCTGCATCCGAATTCATTGTCGAGTAAGACCCTCACTCTTCTATAGGAGCCGTCAAAACCCTTGATTTCAGCTTCTGTAACACCGTTTTCAAGAAGCTCTCTTGCCTTCTGTTTGCCGAGCATTTTACCGCCAAAACGCTTAAGGGAATTTTTGAATATCGCGAACTCACACCCCTCATCCCATCTGGAGCATCCGAAACTCAGCGGACTCTCCACTACATCGCCGCCGCACACAGGGCAGCTTCCCAAAACCTCCGGCTCGCTTCCCGCTTCGAAATCGACCCATGCGCGCCATCTATCATCGACCTTTTTAAGCTCGACAGTGAATATACGCTCCACCCCGCTTGAAGTCTTGAAACCCATCTTTGTCGGCCCTTTCAGCAGACTTCTCATCTGTTTCGGTGAGATACTGTAATGACCTATAGATGCAAGAGCATGAACGGAGAGCGTGAAACCACACCCTTTTACGAAGCCTTCACAGCCGTAAAACTCTCCGCGGGAGACGATCTTTTCACCGCATTCAGGGCATTTTCCAAGTGATGAACTACTCTTTTTCATGGCATAATTTTAGCCAAATCCCCTTCGGGTGCACCAATACCCGTTATCTCGGCGTTTGAGCAAAGTCAGGCGGAGTGATAAAGAATAATTGGTTATACTAAACGGGAAAAAATCTTTTGAAAAAGGGGCGCCATGAAAAAGATCTCCATTCTGCTTGTAGCTTTTTTCATATCGA
>CAYZMY010000089.1:0-4494 GCA_964479605.1 uncultured Campylobacterales bacterium
TCGCGGGTGAGACGGCACCGCTTCTGTTTACATCGTTTAGCAACAACTTCTTCTCCACAGATCTCAACCGGCCTATCGCGTCGCTCACGGTGACGATGTTCAACTACGCCACAAGCCCTTATGAAGACTGGATAGACCAAGGGTGGGCTGCCGCGCTGATTCTGGCACTCTTCGTGCTCGGCGCAAATATTGCAGGACGCATAATTGTGCGGCATAAGAAATAGAGCCGCCTCGAATTTTAAACCGGAGATTTTCCGGCCGAACAGGCCTCCCGGGAAGCAAGATCGATATTTTAAAAAAGGAAACCGCCGATGGCAACAATATGTGAAGTGACACAAGATCATATAATAGATGTGAAAGATTTCAGTTTCTACTACGCCGGCGTCGATACACCGAACCTGAAAAATATAAATCTGCCCATAGGAAAAGGAGCCGTTACGGCCCTCATCGGCCCGAGCGGATGCGGTAAGACCACTCTTCTCAGATGCTTCAACCGTATGCACGACCTCTACCCCGGCAACCGCTACAAGGGTGAAATTGTCTTTGAAGGGCGCAACATCCTTACCAAAAAAGAGGATCTCATAAAACTGCGCACACGTATCGGTATGATATTTCAAAAACCGACACCCTTTCCTATGAGCATTTACGACAATGTCGCTTACGGACTGCGTCTTCAGGGGATAAAGAGCCGAAGCGAACTCGACGGCCGTGTCGAGCAGGCGCTGAAAGACGCCGCACTATGGAAAGAGGTGGGAGACAGGCTCAAAGAGAGCGGCACGGCGCTTTCGGGCGGGCAGCAGCAGAGACTCTGCATCGCAAGAGCCGTGGCTGTCGAGCCGGAAGTCCTGCTCTTCGACGAACCTACATCGGCACTCGACCCTATCAGTACCCAGGCCATAGAGGAGCTGATTATAAAACTCAAAGAGAGAGTCACCATCATCATAGTGACGCACAACATGCAGCAGGCCGCCCGCGTCAGCGACTACACCGCCTTCATGTATCTGGGCGACCTCATAGAGTTGGGCGTGACAGAAGAGCTCTTCATCACCCCCAAAGAGGAGATGACCGAGCAGTATATTACAGGCAAGTTCGGCTGATTCGCCCTCAAGAGGTCAGCCGTCGTAGCGGCCTCCTTGGAACCCGTTTTTTTCCAAAGAGTCCCTATAAAACAGGGGCCTGCCGTTAGATGCTACCCGTAACTCTTCAGCAATCCCCTTTGTCGCTCTTTTTGATTTCACCTACCCATTGAAGTCCCAAAAATCCCGGTCTGATATATATCTCCGCACAATCACCTAATTGAAATTTACGATAAAAAGAGGCGCCTGTACGAATCTCACCCATTTTCGAAAAGGTTACATGATATGATGTATATTTGCCGTGGCTCTCTCTTTTGTCTGTCACTTTTTCTATTCGTACGGTCGGCTCGTTATTATCGAGGTAAATATCGGCCTCTTTTACACCCGTCAGTGCGGTTAGAAAAAATGCGAGTGTCCCGTAAGTCAAACCTACAAAAACAGCCGGAGCGAGGCGAGTGCTCTTATAGAAGAGAATTGCTGTGAGAATGAGATAGAGCGTCAATAGTACGGCCGTCACACCTGCGGATAGCCACAGCAGACTCATATGGTCCATTACCATCGGGGCTGTTTTTACAAGTACAGAGTCGACAAAGAGTTTAACGGCACCGTTGACGAAAAAAAGTGACAATACTCCAAACACTATCATGAAAGCGAAGCCGCTCTTTTCTCGGTACACACGGTCTGTTATGTCTGCTTTTTGCGGTAATTTACCGATGATTCCGCGCATAAGCATCACCGCTTTTTCCGATACAGGCCGACTCTTCCTTTCGGCATCGTGGTCAATTTTGCCTTTTTTGACAGCCATAAGTTCCAGCCGCCCGTCGAATGCTTTTAGATACTTCACATTCCACTCCTCCGCTCTGAGCTGCCAGAAAATATCGAAAATCTCATTGCGAAGTTTGTCGTCAGATCTCAGAAGACGACACAGCTCACGGTCGTCAGAGATGATATAGATACTCTTGTCGAACCGTCTATCCCCGGTTTGACACTCGTAAATCAGATGTATGGCTTTTAACCATCTCTCCAGAGCACCCTCAAATTTCAGCATGAAGTCGTATCCATAAAGCCCGTCGACAAAAAGCACCATAGATAGGATTTCGTTTTTTTCATCCGGAATCAGCCTGTAGTGATAAGTTTCACCGCTCAGACGGGCCGACCGTATGCTCAGGTCATCGAAATAGTCGTAACTGTAAGAGGTATGGCGTCTTTTGGAGTGGTATATAAAATATACGATAAAAAATAGAGAAAGAAGAGCTACTCTATTGATCGGATCGTAAATAAAAGCGATAAGCCGGGCATACTGAACCGGAAATACCAGTACAAGCATCAGGTATAGCGGTACCGCGACAAAAATCAAAATAAAAAAAATCGCAACTGCCATGTCAGCTCCGACTATTTTCTGTAGTGCCCGATACTTTTGCAATCAGTCAAAAGTTCAAATCGAAAACATCTTTGCATAGAAATCCCTCCGGGCAAAATGAAATTTAGCTTCAACATTGTTGTTTGATCATACTTTCCGAATAACTATACCGCTGACTCCGGCAAACCGTAATGGACTGCAAAATATCATCTCGTATACAGGTTTCATCTTTCCAAAACTCAGAAGTTTTTTAAAAGAGTGATTTTGCCGCCTTTGTCATATCCTTTTTCATCTATATACTTTCTCATACGCTCTACTCTTTTGTGAAAATCGGGATGAGAGGCGAGAAAATATTTCCATTTTTCACCTTTGTCCATTCTGGAAAAGAGTGTATCTGCACCTTTTACACTTCCGTAGGCACACTGCATGAGATCTATTCCGAAAAGATCGGAGGCAATCTCCTGAGACTGGGAATATTTGGCATTTGTTACCTGTAATGTCGTGGTAAACAAGCTGCCGTAATTGTCAGAGGCCAGCATAGACAAAGTTCCGATAACCAGCGACTTCCCGAGTGCTTTCAAGTGATCTTTATGTTTAAAATGGCCCAGTTCATGACCGATGACCGATGCAAGTTCATTTTCATTTTTTATCTTTTTGAGCATCCCTTCCGTGATGATGATCTTTCCTCCCGGAAGCGCATAAGCATTAATGGTGTCATCTTTGAGAATGTATATCCTGACATCGTATGGAAGTTTGGCACATCTCGATAGTCTGTCGGTAACATTCTGCAGATACTCGCTCTTTTCCACACCCTTTATATCCATATCTATTTTTGCATATTTAAGCAGTTTGGCTTCACTCTCGGGAGAGAGATGCTCTACAGTAAAATCGACTGTGTAGATCAGAACAATATATATGGCACAAACAGTTAGAACCAAAGAGGCTGCCAGCTTTATAACAGTAAACAGATGATTCTCTTTCGGATTGTTTATATTCTCATCCGGCAGCTTCCGGGTATATTTCATCTATAAATTGCGGTCCCGTATGCCAGTACTTCCACAGCACCGATATTCTTTGAAGAGTTTTTGGAGATAGAGCTCGTCTCAATACGAACATTGATAATCTCAGCCGCATCGCCGGCATCTTCTTTCATACGGAGTATAGACTCTCTTCTCGCCCGATCGACCAGCGTTTCGTAGGTAGATATCCTTCCGCCGAAAAAATTCATCAAAGAGGCGGCGAATTTTTTAAAATAGTCTATAGATATCACCACCGAGCCGTTTACCAGCTTCACCTCTTTTATCTCTTTATCGTTCAAAGGTTTTTTGAGCATAATCGTAGGTAACGAGACCATCTGCTCTTCTCTTTCTCTTATTTTTCTGAAGTGCCTTTTCTCAAGCATAGTACCGGAAATATACCCGACGCTTAAAAGGGTCAAAAATATGATTAAATCTCCCATCAGACAACCTTTACAGCCGTTCCGTATACATATAGTTCGGCAGCGCCGGCTGCAACCGAAGAGGTGGAAAACCTTACATTCAATATAGCATTTGCCCCAAGTGAAATAGCCTGCTCTTTCATCCTCTTCATCGCCTCTTCTCTTGACTCGCCAAGAAGTTCGGTATAGCCTTTAAGCTCTCCTCCGAAAACATTTTTAAAACTGGCGGCTATATCTCTTCCAACATGTTTGGCACGTACCGTAGAGCCGGAAACAACTCCGAAATGTTCGACTATCTCCTTGTTCGGTATGTATTCTATGTTTGTAATAATCATGCGTATCCTTTGATTAATATAGAGTATTATATCGGTTTTTTCATGTTTTTTTTAACTGTTTTTGAAAAACTTTTTTCTTATGGAATCTGTTGTTTGAATCTATTTCGTTATCAGGTGATATCTCATAGAGTACCCGTTCTGAAAGAGGATAAAAATTACTCACTGATGTTACGCAAATTCCGGGCAAAGCCCCTAATTTGGCAGGGCCTGACCGGCCCTACAACCCCCTGAAGCTTCGAAATCTTAGATTTCGAGATGATTTTACATATTTGCGTAAAATCAGTT
>CAYZMY010000090.1:0-4487 GCA_964479605.1 uncultured Campylobacterales bacterium
AAACCTGACGGAACACTCTTTTCCACGGGAGACATACAGGCAGACGGCACGGTCCCGGATCTCTTCTGTGCCAACTGTCACAACCTCAACTACCCGCACAAACAGTGGGCATGGAGGATGGAGAGATTTGACTTTGCCTGTGTAAAGTGCCATGTTGCGGTCCCGCACGGATCACCTGTTTCAAGACTGATAGGGTACGACAACTTCCCCGAGCCTTACAACTACAACTACAACGGCACGAAACAGCTGGTTATAAACGGTTATAAAAAGGCAAATCCGCAGGGCAACTACTCGGCGAGTAACGTCTATTCACCAGGATGCGGAGGCGGCGGATGCCACGGCGGACAGGATTATCCTTATGCAGACAACGGTGCCGGGTATGACCCAGTTGATCCGCTTCCGTAAAACTTATGCAGGGATTCTTGCCCTGCTGTTTATAAGCGTTTTATTTCCCTCTCTATCTATAGCAAATGATGATAAAAGCAGGATAAAAGAGACTATTATCTCTTACAACCGCGCCCTGATAGAAGCTGCAAAAAATCCCGACTTTTTAAAAGATTTCGGTGATGAACGGAAATTTGAGCCGTTTGCAGAAAAAAGAGTTGCACAAAAGCTCTATATTTGGGTAAAATCCTGGCATGAAAATAATCTATATATGGATGCAGAGCTCCTTAAGATTGTATTTGAAAATATAAAGCTGAAAGAGAAAAAAGCAGAGGTACTGACCGACGAGATATGGAAGTACCGTTACTTCCGTCATATCGATATAAACAGAACTGAGCAGGCATGGCCACCTGCAAAGATACATTATAGAGTCAAATATAACCTGCTGTTCAAAAATGGGAAATGGAAGATCGAAAAGATAAAAGTGCTATCCGAAAAAGAGCAGAAGCTTTAAAAATATGTTCCTAGCAATAGAACATATAGATTAAAATAAAATAAAAATTGTCTATTGATATAATTTTGTCTTGCAAAGCTTATGGGTAAAGCTATAGAGTACGTATGACCGCTTCAAAAATGGTTTGAGCCTATGAACAGGTTTATTTACCGGTTTACCGGGTATCTTAATTTATGCCCGTTGCCTGATAAACCATTTTCGAGACGGGTCTAATAAATATCCAAAGGGGTCTTATGACAAAGATTTTAAAGTCCGTATGGTCGTTGCTTATTTCGATGAAAACAATGGTCACATTGACACTTGTTTTTGCGGTTTCTATAGCCGTAGCAACATTCATCGAGAACGACTACGGCATGGAGACATCCTGGGCACTTGTATATGGGGCCAGATGGTTTGAAGTGCTTCAGATACTTCTTGCAATAAACCTGATCGGCAACATTTTCCGCTTCAAGCTCTACAAGCTGAAAAAGCTTCCGGCTTTTATATTTCACGTAGGCTTTCTAATAATTCTTCTGGGTTCGGGAATGACCCGCTATCTTGGGTATGAAGGCGTACTCCACATACGTGAGGGAATGAGCGAAAACAGAATGCTCTCTGCAGACTCATTCGTACAGATTACCGCAACCACAAAAGAGGGTAAAACTATACACAAAGATAAGAAGATTTTCATATCGGCGCTGGGTGGAAACAGCTTTGATGAATCTATCGACGTAAATGGAAAAACTCTCCATGTAAAATTCAAAGATTTCATAAAAGATGCTGTACAGACCGCAGTAGAAGACCCCAACGGCAAACCCATTGTTGTATATACGGTCGTAACCCCGTCAGGGCCTGAAAAGTATTTCCTGAAGGAGGGAGAATATACCGATCTTGGACCCTATGTCATGCTCTTTGGCGACAATGAACCGGGCCCTGTAAAAAAACCGTATATTCATATCTACATGAAAAACGGAAAATTCTTTTTCAAATCGAATACCGATATCGGGTGGTTTAAAATGCAGGATCAGAGCAAAGGGGTGTTCGAAGCGGGTAAAGAGCATCCGTTCAAAGCGAAAATGATGTATCTTGTAAACGGTATTCAGATGGTACCGCAGATGACTCTGACTAAAGGTATAAAAAAACTCGTACCGATGGCAGAGTATGAAAACAAAATGAATCTCAAAATGGACAAACCTCTCTCCGCACTCGTTGTTGAAGTAGACTATGACGGGAAGAAAAAAGATGTCGCTCTTATGGGTATGGGAAAACGCTTCAAGGGCTTTACGGAAAATGTCGATTTCGGTGATGTAAAAGTCGCTCTCGAGTGGGGATCTAAAGAGATACAACTTCCGTTTTATATTTATCTTCAAAAATTTGTAATGGAGAAATATCCCGGCTCCATGAGTCCCTCTTCTTATGAAAGCCATATAATTCTGTACGATGAGAAGAACGGAGTGAAAATGCCATACAGGATATATATGAACAATACGCTTGAGTACGGTGGATTCAAATTTTTCCAATCCAGTTATGACCAGGATGAAAAAGGAACGGTACTTTCCGTAAACCACGATCCGGGAAAATGGCCGACATATATCGGGTATATTCTTCTCGCCGTCGGACTCTTTTTGAATCTGTTCAATCCTTACGGACGTTTTGGAAAGCTTGCGAGAACACGCTATATCGAAAATGCCAAAGGGGGTGCCGCAGCAGCTGTCATAGCAATTTTGATGATGTTTTCCGGCAACAATCTCATTGCCGCGGACAGCCATGCCGGACATAACCATACCGTCGTAGATATGAACCAGATAATGGAAACTGTCAAAAAGATAGACAAAAAGCATGCGGACAACTTCGGCTCCATTCTTCTTCAGGGGCCAGATGGCAGAATCAAACCCATCGATTCCACAGCCATCGATATTTTGAATAAAGTTCACGGTTCCGATACTATGCTGGGCCTGACACATAATCAAATAATCCTTGGCATGGCGACAAAACCCTCTTATTGGAAGAGAATCAAACTAATCAAGGTGAAGCATCCGGAGGTAAAAAAACTTCTGGGCATCTCACCCAATGACAAATATTTCGCCTTTATAGACATTTTTGACAAAAGCGGAAACTATAAACTTGCAAAATTTGTAGATGAAGCGGCCAGAAAGAGGCCTGCCGAACGCGGAACATTTGACAAAGAGCTTCTAAAAGTCGACGAGCGGCTTAATGTGGCCTACATGGTCTTTACCGGTGACTTTATGAAGGTTTTTCCGCTGGAAGGCGATCCGACAAAAAAGTGGTATGCTCCTGCGGAGGCTCTTAAAACATTCCCGCCGGCACAGGCGAATGAGATCAGGAAGATTCTCGAAAAGAATTTTGCAGGACTCAATAAGGGATTGCAGACGGGAGACTGGAGTATTGCCGATGAGGCGGTAAATGAGATAAAAGCATATCAAGAAAAGTACGGTGCCGATATAATTCCGGCAAAAAGCCGTATAGAGGCAGAACTTCTTTACAATAAGCTTGATATTTTCAATCGCCTTGTTCCGGTTTATCTTTTGTCCGGCCTGACACTGCTGTTCCTTATATTCTTGCGTCTTGTACGCCCTAATCTAAGTCTGAAAACACCTACCAGAATTGTTGTGGCAATACTGGTAGTAGCATTTTTGGCCCACACTTTTGCCCTTGGCCTCAGGTGGTACATAGCGGGCCATGCTCCGTGGAGTAACGGCTATGAAGCGATGCTGTATATATCTTGGGCGATCATTCTCGCCGGCATACTATTTGCAAGGCAGTCGGAGTTTGCCGTATCCTCAACAGCTATTTTTGCCGGCATCACTCTCTTTGTAGCACATTTGAGCTGGCTGGATCCGCAGATAACCACAATGGTTCCTGTTCTGAAATCCTACTGGCTTACTATACATGTATCGGTAATTACGGCCAGCTACGGCTTTTTGGGGCTTAGTGCACTTCTTGGTTTCATTGCACTCATTCTCTACATAATGCTGGGCTTTAGTAAAGTTGAAGAGACTAAACGGCATATTGTTCTCAATATTAAAGAGACAGCCAGAATCAATGAAATGTCTATGATTGTAGGTCTTTCACTTCTTACAGTAGGAAACTTTCTAGGCGGAGTCTGGGCCAATGAGTCGTGGGGCCGATATTGGGGATGGGATCCAAAAGAGACTTGGGCCCTCGTAACAATACTTGTTTATACTGCGGTGATTCACCTGCGCTTCATACCAAAACTGTGGAATACGTTTAATTTCGCCGTACTGTCTGTAGTTGCATATAGCTCCGTTATCATGACCTATTTTGGCGTTAACTACTATCTTTCCGGTCTTCACTCATATGCAGCGGGAGATCCTGTTCCGGTGCCGATATGGGTCTATTATACAATCGCGATTGTAGCAATAATGATTGCAGCCGCATACAGAAACGCAAATAGCTTTGAAAAACTTCAAAAAACTGTACTGAAAAAGTCTGCCTCCTAGGCCAACATTTTATCTTGAACGGGAAAACTGTTTACAGCTTTCCCGTTCACTTATTACCGTACCGACTAAATAACTCAATCTTTGATGCTGCAATTTTGCTCACAGGCAAGGCGGATTTTTGCAGGACT
>CAYZMY010000091.1:0-4475 GCA_964479605.1 uncultured Campylobacterales bacterium
TCAATCGGTGCGGTGGTAGTTCAGTTGGTTAGAATACCGCCCTGTCACGGCGGGGGTCGCGAGTTCGAGTCTCGTCCACCGCGCCATATCTACTTTTTTGCAATCTCTCTAAGTTTTACTTTTGCCATTCCGAAAAACTCATGTATTGCCCTGTAACTGTTTAGAAGTGCCCATACGGACGGAAGAAGATCTTTTGCTTCAAGGCCTCTTTTTGAGCGGTCTATATAGAAGTTCACGGCAGCGGGATAGACCCTTTTTATGCCTGCAAGATGAAAGAGTGCAAGTGCCCTCTTCATATGGTAGGCTGAAGTCACCACCACAATTGCCGGATCCTTTTTTTGAAGAATTTCGGCAGAGAGCTTCGCGTTTTCGTATGTATCCGAGCTCCGAGTTTCCGGAATTATGCAGAAGTGAGACAACTCTGTTTCGCAACTGTTCCGGAGCTGCTGCGAAACTATGGGCTTCAGAGTCTCCAGGGAGTCGATCAGGGCGAGATATTCGTTGTATCCTCTCTCTCCGGTACCGCTGACAATAAGGGGAATATCCATCTTTTTTGCCAGTACCAGGCCGTATATATGGCGTTTGAATGCTTCGTCTACCAGCGGAATCGGGTTTGGCTGCATGCTTCCGCCTCCAAGGGAGACGACGGCATCTGCGCGGCTGGGCAGGGGAGTGTTTATAAACGGATCTTCGTAGTGGGCCAGGAGTCTGTCTGCCACGGGATGGATGCTAAGCGCATAAAGCAGAAGGGCCGATCCGGCAAGAAGCCATCTGTATCTCTTCACAAAAACCGCACATATTCCAAGAATCAGAATAAAAATGCCCGGCGGCAGAAAGAGTGCCGTAAAGAGTTTGGAGATGGCGTATATCAAAAGAGCGTTACACCTTTTTCACCGAGCTTCAGCTCGCCTATAACGTAGCCGTCACTGTTTTCAAGAATATCCGTAACATTGTCCGGACTTACGACCAAAACCATTCCGACCCCCATATTGAAGGTTCTGTACATCTCCTCTTTGGCTACATGTTTTCCGATCAGATCGAAGATCGGCAGGCTCTTTATTTTGGAAGAGTCGATCACGGCGTGCATATTTTCCGGCAGTACCCGCGGAAGGTTTTCTACAAGGCCGCCGCCTGTAATATGAGCAAGAGCGTTGATCTTCTCTTTGAGGGCTTTGAATGTCTTTACATATATTCTTGTAGGTGCGAGGAGCGTCTCTATGAGGGGTTTGCCGTCGAGCTCGTCGTCGAACTTCATTCCAAGTTTCTCGAAAAGGAGCTTTCTTACGAGTGAAAAGCCGTTCGAATGTACCCCGCTGCTTGGGAGTGCGACAAGAATATCACCCTCTTTTACGTGCTCCAGGCGGTTCATCTCCGATTTTTCTGCGATACCTACCGAAAAACCGGCCAGATCGAAATCATTATCGCTGTACATGCCGGGCATTTCGGCCGTTTCTCCCCCGATAAGAGCACATTCACTCTGGCGGCAACCCTCCGCTATCCCTTCTACTACGGCTTTCGCCTCTTCGACTTTCAGTCTGCCTGTGGCGTAGTAGTCGAGAAAAAAGAGCGGTGTTCCGAAGTTGCATATCAGGTCGTTTACGCACATAGCCACCAGATCTATGCCGACACTGTCAAGCTTTCCGCTCTCTATGGCAAGCTTCAGTTTTGTTCCCACACCGTCTGTGGCTGCCAGCATTACAGGCTCTTTGTATCCTGCGGGCAGTGCATATGCCCCGGCGAAAGAGCCGATGCCGCCGATGACATTTTTGTCGAATGTCGATTTTACAGCCGGTTTGATCGCCTCGACGAAGGCGTTGCCTGCGTCAATGTCGACGCCGGCATCTTTGTAGCTTACATTACTCATTGGAGCTCTTTTCCTTTTTCCAGTCGCATGGTCCGAAAACTTTGGTGAAGAACCATAGTGATGGGCAGAAATTGGTAAACGCCCATAGCAGCAGCATGATAATGATGAAGATCTGAAGCGCCACACCTATCTGCAAATAGAGATGGTTTCCCTGCGCTCCCATTGCCAGAAACATCAGTGCAATTCCCAGCATGATCGCGGTAAGCAGACGTTGAAGTCTCTCTGCACACATATAAGGAGTCCTCCATAAATTTATTTTGCGAAATTATAGCACATTCAGGTGCTTTTGAATTGAGACGATTTTCTGCTTCATGCGGCCCGATTTCCCTTTGCGGATATCCATTTTTATAGTGGTATAGACCCTGTTGCAGTCCGGTTCCAGCACGGAGTAGGCCAGATTGATCACATCCGTCGCCTCCTCTACGGTATCACACTCGAAAATGGTCCCCATCGGTGTCAGCTGATACTCGACTCCTTTCTCATTGAAGGCCTTCATAATTCTGCTTACATAGGCGCTTACGCTCTCGCCCTTGTCTGTCGGAAACATGGCAAACTCAACCAGTGCACTCATAATCTGCTCCTTACCGTTTTTTGAGTATTATAATGAATCTATTTTTATAGGATGTATTGTATCGTGAAGCAAAGCGGTAAAGTTCAGATGCTTTTTTGGTTGTTTTCATTCTCTGTAATGCTCTTCATCTGGATAGTATGGACTGCGGTGCAGACTTTTATGTTCGAAGGGCCGAGAATGGAGCTGCCTCAGGAGCAGATAGCGCTTATATTCATTCTATACGGAGTTTTGGTTCTTTTCGTGCTTGCGGGAACGGTTATTTCGGTCTTCATAAACAATCGCCGTTATATGAACAGGTTCGGCGTTATGACACTCTTCATATTTATATCCTTTCTTGCCGGCAAAAGCATTTTTGGTTAAAACCCCTTTAAAGCGATTTTGCTACAATCTTGCAAAATTTGATTTCGGAGCATGACATGTGGTTGACACAGGAGGCCGGAGATATCGCAAAAAGCGAATACGGCGTAAAAGAGATAATTTTTGAAAAGGGAGCTGTAAAGGTTTACGGTTCCGGATATTTCGGCAAGATTCTTGTCCGGGGTGAAAAAGCACTATATTGCGAACACGACAGCGCGATGCGTCACGAGATTATGGCGCACACAGCGATGTGCACGCACGAAGAGCCTGCAAGGGTGTTGGTGATAGACGGCGGCGACGGTGCACTTGCGCATGAACTTTTGAAGCATAAAGGCGTCAGAATCGACATCGTAGAAAGAGATGCGGATATGGTAGAGGCGGCATCCGCCATGGGGCTGTATGCCGGGGCTATGGAGAATGATCGGGTAGATCTGAAGGTTGCGGATCCGGGCGGGTTTCTGGCTGCAGCGGAGGATGGCTGCTACGATATCGTTTTGGTCAACCGTTTTGAGGATATAGATTTCGGCGACAGCGAATTTTTTGCACAAATAGAGCGAGTTCTGTCTGAAAAAGGTATTGTCGTTACCGACTCTTCCAGTCAGCTTTTCGATATGGCGGGGCACAAAGCTTCACTTTCGGCGCTTTGCAAGGGGTACAAGATAGCAATGCCGTTTTGCTATACATCTATGGTTCGCCTCGGCGGCGAGCAGTGGTTCGCGATGGGAAGCAGGTTTTTTCACCCCACGGCCGACATTAATCTACAGCGTGCCGACCTGACAGACGGTTTGGAATACTACAACAGCGACGTGCACATCGCCCGATTTGCACTTCCCACATCTACGTTTGAGAATCTTAAAGAGTATATCAAACGCTGATTATGGCATTTGAGCACGCAGTAGCACTGACCGGAGGAATAGCCAGCGGGAAATCGACAGCCTGCAATCTCCTGCGTCTTTACGGACTCAGAGTGATAGATGCGGATGCCATAGCCAGAGATGTCCTGCAGGCGGAAGCGGCAAATGTAGCCGGGATTTTCGGCAAACGATACGTCATAGACGGGAAGGTCGACAGAAAGGCACTCGGTGCGCTTGTCTTCTCCGACAAAGATGCCAGAAGAGAGCTCGAAAAGCTGCTGCATCCCAAAATCAGGGAAGAGATCGTGCGACAAAGTGAAGAGCAGGACAGGCTGGGAGGCCCCTATATTGTCGATATTCCGCTCTTTTTTGAAACAGGTGCCTATCCTATAGAGAGAGTTATTGTCGTATATGCACCGCGCGAGATTCAAAAAGAGCGTCTTATCGAACGTGAAGGATTGAGTGAAGAGGAGGCTGAAGCGAGGCTCAATGCACAGATCGACATCGAGGAGAAAAAAGAGAGAGCCACATATGTCATAGACAACAGCTCAAACCTTAAACATCTGCAGCGCGAGTGTGAGCGCATCTTCAAAGAGATCACTGAAAATAGGTAATAAACTAATAATTCTACTTAATATAAGCACGCTTTAAGCTATGCTATAATTGCACCGTTTTTTTGCCATAAAAGTGTATGGACAAAGTTTACAACATGATTGAACAGGGTGTATTATGACAGTAGCCAAATATTCAGCCAGCGGAAACGATTTCGTTATCTTTCACACATTTGTCAAAAAAGATCGCTCCGGGCTGGCGAAAGCGCTGTGTCACA
>CAYZMY010000092.1:0-3175 GCA_964479605.1 uncultured Campylobacterales bacterium
GGGTCTTTGCCTGCATCGGATACGACGATATATCGGCATTTGCGGCGTATCAGCTCGTAGAGCCCCAGATTTTCAAAGTGGCCGCCGTCTGCGAGATGGATATATTTCTCATTTTCGTTCAGCCCTTTTCCGAAGAGCTCTTTGAAGATATAGTAGTAGTATGACCAGCCTATTCTCTCCGCACCCTCGATCTCTCTGGGGTTTTCGATCCAGTAGCCGAGTCTTGCATTCAGCAGTGACATCACAAAAGATATCGGTTTGGAGCGTGTAGCGTAGGTGTTCGGGTCTACGGCGGCCCCGGAGATCGAAAAGGCCGTAGCGAGGTTCATTCCTCCGCTTGCGAATCTGTCGGTCGAGCGGTATCCGGTTACATCGGAGCCGCAGAAACAGGGTGATAGAATGAAGTTGTCTCCCCCTCGCTCGCGCTCTTTCGTTCTGCCGGAGCCTACCATGTTTACGTTTGTGTTTATGATGTGGTAGGGGGTCTTTGCGGGCTTCATATCTTTTAGCAGGAAACTATCCGCTTTAGCGACCGGTACGTCCACTACACTCCACGGGAAGAAGGCCTCCATCAGCCGGTTTCTGTAGTAGCGGTGCATGCTCACATAGTTTATCTTCGTAAAGCCGGCAAGCAGTGCCGAAAGCGGTACCGAAACCAGGAAAAACTTTTCAAATCCCGTAAGCGGGGATGTGTTCGAGACTCCGATACAGCAGGCGAAGATCGAAACGGCAAACACGGTAACAGCAAAAGCCAGCGCAATTTTAGGACTCTTTTTTGCCGTTGCGCTCAGCAGAAGTATCAGTGCGGCAGCCGTGAAAGATATGAGTGCCGGCATAACCGCTTCACTTCCCGGCGCACTGATATATATGAGATGGTAGATCCAGACTATTATGCCGTAGAGCATCAGCGCGACACCGGCTGAAAGAAGCAGCGACTCCGTACCGGAAGGTGCACTCTTTTTCGTTTTGGTATGTCTGTAGGCACCCAGGAAAGATGCCAGTCCGGCCGCTACACTCGAAAGTGATATCCCCTCGATCCAGCCCGAGAGGTGAGTGTGGATATAGTCGTGCAGGGGAGGGATACTTCCTATCGCAAGCAAAAGAGTACCGATCATAAGAATTTTTCCGGCCTGCTCCCTCTGCTTTCTCTGGGCATAATAAGAGACCCTTCGTCTCCAGGCTGTCTGCAGGACGATTATCGCTATGCACAGAAGATAGAGGAGAATGGAGCCAAGCCCCGCCCACAGAAAGATGTTCTCAGGCGCGCTGAGGTAGACGATAGCGGTAAGAAACATAAAAATAGGCAGAAGAATCGCTATATTTACAAGAACCGAGCCCAAAAATGCACCGATCAGACTCCAGATGCTTAGTCCGTTGCCGGGCGTAAGGTAGTTTCCGTGATCTCTAAGCCAGGCAAGAATTTTTCCTCCCGTACCTGCATGGTCTTTACGTTTCGTTCCGTATGGAGATTCGAGTTCGGGTTTGACGTAGCGTAGCCATGTAAGACTGGAGCCTATATATCCTCCACCCGATACGGTAGACAGGTAGTCCACCGCAGGCAATACGCCGTACCGCTGCATCGCCTGCAAAAGCCCCAGGTTGAAAGTGGCCGATCGTATACCCCCGCCGGAGAGCGCAAGACCGAATGCATCTTTCGAAGGATCATCTCTCTCCGTATCCGATAGCAGCTCCCTCTTTTTACCTATCCACTCATACTCTTTTTTTAGGATATATTTGTAATAAAGTTTCTCAAAAAGAAAATCGTGAAACTCTTCGGCAACCGTCTCGACGAGCTCTCGGCTCTCTTCCGGACTCTTTCGTGCCCTGCTTTTGAGCTCTTGTACTTTCAGCAGTGCATCTTTTCGGAAACTCTCCGGATCGAAAGTTTCGCTCTTGAAAAGCGATTCGATGCACTCCGATTTCAGCGGCGCCAGATCTTCCATGCCTTCCACTTTTTCAATCGGTTGAAAAATCTTCTCTATTTCCAAGTTTATCGAATCTCTCATATTTTCAAACATCCGCCTCCTCCCGCTCTATCCTTCCCGGAAACTTCACTTTTTCCCCGCTCTTTTCAAAAAGAAGTACCCCTTTGCATGTAACTTTGCCGCTCGCTCTGCATTCGCCCGTCTCGACCGCCTCGATTTCGCCGCCCCTGATCTCCAGCACGAAGCCTTCGAGTGCCAGCTTCAGGGTGATATCGAAAACGATCTTCTCTATCGTCTCTTCGTCGACGCTGATCTCAATATATGGATGGTGCTGCGATCTTATTGTATGTTTCGAAAGTGCGAGGTAGAGAGTTTTGTCAGGGCTCTTTTTTGACTTTTCCAGAAACTCTTCTATCTTTTCATACTTTCTCCAGCCGTTTACGAGGATATCTTCAAGGTCTATATCCAGCAGCTGCGACAGATAGTCGCCGAACCTGTCGAGCAGACCTGCCGTTTTCCCCTCTTCGGTGCGTTCATCGACCCTCTTTTGAAGTTCTTTGAACTCTTCCTGCTCTTTGAGCCTGCGTTCCGCCAGCTTCGCCGTTTCGGGACTCTCTTGTAAAAAGATGGTCGCTACCGTTACCCTATCTCTTCTCATCGCCGCTCCAATCTTTTGCGATTATATCAGTATCGCTCTCTATGCTCTGCTCGCCCCTGTCTTTGAAAACGGAGATCTCTATACTCTTTTGTACCATATCTGAAATCTCGTCCACCTCGGTATCCATTTTTGAACCTTTTATGCGAATTTTCACTTTCGGAATTTTATTCCCTTCAATCTCTCTGTGCGAACCTCTTTTTACGGATATTTTGTAGACTCCGGCCCCTATTAGCGCCAAGATACCGCCGCCTATCGCAACCAGAAGCAGAAGATTTCGGTTATCCTCTTCAGGTTCGCCAGCAGGAGTTTCAGCAGCAGGCTCCGACACATAGACAATGAAAGGTTTACTTCCTATAATGGCTCCGTTGGGCATCATCGCTTCCGCATATACCTCGTATCGTCCCGCTTTGCGGTATATGTGTACGGCACGCGGAGTCTGCCTCCACTCTGTCGGCCGTGTGGCGTCAGAAAAATGGAACCTGAACAAGACCCCTTTTGCGGCGGGAGCCAGATGAACACCAAACATGACATTTTCGCCCGTTTTGAAGTCTGTTTTTGGGCTCTCTATCTCGAGAGTGTACGAGATTTGAGG
>CAYZMY010000092.1:3275-4356 GCA_964479605.1 uncultured Campylobacterales bacterium
CCCGCTTTCGCCAGAAGCTCGACCCTGTACTCTTTAGGTGCGAGTGAAGAGGTATCTATTTTAAATGTTTTCCCTTTGCCGCTGAAGCCGTTGGGGCCGTGCCACCTTATCTGCGTATCTTCGCGGTTCGTCCGGGCGTAGAGTGTCGCTGTCTCCCCCTGTCGAACCTGCGCAACGGCCGGTACTATCCTGACTCTCAGCGAAGGCGGTTTGGCTATCCATAGATCAACCGAAGTGCCGACCATTACGGACTTTCCGGCTTCAGGGCTCTGCTTTACGACGGTTCCGCTCTTTTGGTCGGAGGGTGTATAGCTTTTTTTGCCGAGTACCAGGTTCGCACCCTTCAAAATCCTGTAGATTCTCTTTTCATCAAAAAGGCGACCGACAAGTTTCGGTACTTCCGTTTTGTTTACCGTCACAATGGCGGGCTGGGTTATTTTGGGATTCAAAAACAGTGTGGCAGCAACGGGTCTGTTGTAAAATCTGAAGTCGTCGGCGTTTATGTGCCCCCAGCTTTTGGATGAGTCGTCTACAATGGCGATCCTTGCCATCTCGCCTCTGTACTTTTTTATATCCCATACGACTCTGCGCATCGTTTCGCTGTTTTGCCCGGATGCCTGAAACACCGGAACGTAGGTATTCTCGATTCTATCTTTAACCTGCAGCTCTACGCGGGTGCTCTTCTCTTTTCCGCCGCCGACAAGAAAGCTCATATAGTCTGTCTCTATCTTAAAAGGTGCGGAGACGAGCCTCCCTTTCGGAGCGTCTCCCTGGATGTTGCCGGGCTTTTCAGAGGGGAGCCCCCGGTATTTTTCATATGTCCCTATCCAGTAGAGGCCCTGGTGGTTGGATGGTTGGTTCCTGCCCCTCGCGATTACATTGTCGCCCTTGGTAGGCTGATACAAAAAAGCCGTTCCGCTCCCTTTCCACCCTCGCAGATCGCCTGTTTCGAAGTCTGTGGTAAACGGCATTGCGGCTATCGTAGCCGTGCAGAGAAGCAACACTACCCATATACTATTTTTCATCATTCAGACCGCCTTTATTACATTATATAACCGGTCTGTTTTAAAAATGTTTTATT
>CAYZMY010000093.1:0-4334 GCA_964479605.1 uncultured Campylobacterales bacterium
AAACCATCCGAATACTGGATAGAAAAATTTACGAGATCGAGAGGCAGCTGGTTCTTCTCGATCTTTACGAGAAGATCTATGACGGTTCCGTTTAGTGAATATATGAACGAGTGGCTCTACGGCCCGGAGGGCTACTACGCCGCTTTCAAGACCATCGGCAAAGAGGGTGACTTCTATACGGCGGTGAGTACCAGCCGCTTTTTCGGAGCTACGATAGCGCACTACCTGATATCTCTGATAAGAGAGGAGAAGCTCTCTCCCTCATGTGCAGTGGTGGAGATAGGCGCGCACCAGGGGTACCTGCTGGGTGACATGATAGAGTGGATCGCACAGGAGGCGCCTGAGCTTCTGGAGACTCTGAGCTTTGCGATAGTCGAGAGGCAGCCGCAGCTTCAGCGGGTTCAAAAAGAGTATTTCAAAGATCGTTTCGGCGGGGAGATAGAGCTCGTTCACTATCCCGATCCTCGTAAGGTGGGCAAAAAAGAGGCTTTTTTCGTTGCCAACGAGATCTTCGACTCGTTTGCGTGCGACCTTGTATACAACGGCAAAACGGCGGTCGTGGATATGCAGGAGTCAAAACATAGCGTACGCTTCGATGCGCAGGATGAGCAGGTACTTCATATAGCAGAAAGGTACGGCCAGACGAAAGGGGAGGTGGCACGAGGGTACGAAGCGTTCGCCGCATCGCTTTACGAAGCTGCGGAAAAAGCGGTTTTCGTAACCTTCGATTACGGAGATCTGGAGGTTAGAAACGACTTTTCGATACGCATATACAGAGGGCACGAAGTTTTTCCGCTTTTTGAAGAGGGGGTGGACCTCAGGTCGCTGTTTGGAAAAAGCGACATAACATACGATGTCAACTTCTCCCACCTCATAGACGCTTTCAAAGAGGCCGGGTTTGCACATCACGCCTACAAGACGCAGCTTCGCGCACTCACGGAGTACGGCCTGCCATATCTTTTGCAGAAGCTTGCCGAACTTGGCAACCAAAAGCTCTATCTTAGAGAGGTCAACAAAATTAAAACCTTAATCGACCCTACAATTATGGGAGAGCGTTTCAAACTTGTTGAATTCCATAAGAATATCGGATAAAATAGAGGCATGAAGAGAATAACTTTTATCATTACACTATTTTTTTCGGTGTACCTTTTTGCCGACTCCTCAAACGGATGGAAGCCGCTGCACGAAGCTGCCTACTCCGGAGATATGCAGAAGATGAAGAGTCTGGTTTCGAAAAAAGGGTGCGACATAGACGTGCAGTCCAAAGCCGGTATTTCACCGCTTCACATTGCCGTGAAGGTACGAAACCTAAAGATGGTGAACTACCTGCTCGACCACGGCGCCGATGTCGACATTCAGGATAGAAACGGCTATACACCTCTGCACTATGCGGTTTCACAGCACAGAATGAAGATAGTACGCTCGCTCGTGATGCACGATGCGGATGTAAATTTGCAAAACGGCGCCGGTATCACACCGCTGCAGCAGGCGGCATACAGCAACGATTTCGTGATAGTCGATTTTCTGCTCAGAAACGGTGCCGACACGGAACATCTGAGTCTAAGCGGTGTAAATGCGTGCGAACTGGCCTATCTGCGAGGAAACTTTGCAATGGCTGAGCACCTCAAGCCTTTTACACGCGGAGAGTGCGGCAAATATGGGGACGAACTGAAAAAGAAGGGGGATGAGAAATGAAAATTACGGTAAACGGTGAAACAAAAGAGTTCGAAAAGGGGCTGAGCCTTCAGGATATTATGCAAAAACTCGGAATTGCGGAAAAGGTGATGGCCGCCGCCGTGAATATGGAGGTGGTAAAAAAGCAGGAGTGGCAGAAATTCTCTCCTAAAGAGGGGGACAAAATAGAGCTGCTACACTTCGTCGGAGGGGGATGACTCTATAGCCGCCACCGCTATGGCGAAGCCTCCGTCGTGAGCGATGGATAGAGAAGTCGACTTTACGCCGAACTTCTCTACAAGCCTTTTTGAGAGGCTGAAAGAGGGAGAGCCCTTTTCGCTTTTGGAGAGTACAATATCTTTAAAAGCCACCTCTTCGCCTATACCGGTGCCGAGCGCTTTTGAGACCGCCTCTTTGGCCGCCCAGAATCCGGCGGCGGTCTGAGGCGACTTCACAAGCGAAGCCTCCTCTTCGCTCAGATACCTGAGCAGAAACCTCTTTCCGTGCTTTTGGATGGACTTTTCAATCCTGTCGACCACTACGATATCCACTCCGATCATTGAATGACGAATTCCGTAAAATAGATATGGCGTATCTCTCCATCTTCTAGGTGCTTGTTTATCTGTGCGATTATCTCATCTTTCAATTTCGACTTTCCTTTTGCCGTGGTTATCTCTTCTACCGTTTTGGACGAGAGGATGGATATGACGACATCTCTTATCAGCGCCGTCTTCTTGTCGAGTTCCGGGGTCAGCTCTTCGCCATCCTCTTCAAGATTCATCTTTACCACCAGATAGCGGCGGCCGTTTTCACTCATGAGGTTGACCGTGAACTTGTCCAGCGGGTACATCGGGCCGACGGTCATATCGTCACTTCTGCTTCGGTGTCTCTTCTTTTCTACTTTCTCCTGCGTCACCTGTGTGCCGTCGCCGCCGTCATCCGAGGAGAGCATAAGGTATGCGACAATACCGCCGATGGCCAGTACCAGTACCAGCAGAACGACTACAATAATGAGGACAATGTTGCTTCCGCCCCCTTTTTTGCTTTCGTTTTCTGCGCTGTTTTCCTGGCTCTCTTCTTTCTCTTCTTCAGCCATCTTTTCTCCTAAAGATAATTTGTCCCGTTGCGAAAGTACCCTTAGGGCTTCTTAATCACGGAATCTTTTATCCTATATCGGCCTATAGAGTTTGTAGGTTTAGCCGCTATTATACCAAAGAGAAATTGTTCCATTCAGCGGGAATATCCGCTTTTTTCGATAAAATGCAGTTAAAAAAGAGCTGGAATGATGTGGATAGAGACATTTTTTGCATGGATCGGCAGACCGTTTGTGCATCTATATGAAATGATGAACGGCTTCGGCCGCTTTATCGAGTTTCAGCTCTCTTTGATTCCGCTATTTTTCAAACGTCCCTATAGAGTAAAAGAGTTTTTTCTGCAGATGGACAGCATAGGCATCGGCACTCTCGGAGTTATCCTGCTTACGGCTCTTTTTACCGGCATGGTCGAGGCCATTCAGCTCTATCACGGTTTTCACCGCTTCGGTGCGGAGAACTTCATGGGATACACCATTTTCGTCTCTATCTCCAGAGAGCTCGGCCCTGTATTTGCGGCTCTCATGCTCACTTCGCGCGCCATCAGCGCCATGGCCGCGGAGCTCGGCACGATGCGTGTAACGGAACAGATAGACGCCATAGAGACACTTGCCGTCGATTCGAAAAAATATCTTGTAATTCCCCGTATTCTGGCCACTACGCTATCTCTGCCGCTGCTTGTAATCACCTTCGATTTCATAGGAAACGTCAGCGCCTATTTCATCTCTACGGAAGCACTAGGGGTAAACCCGATTGCCTATCAGAATACGATTCAGCAGTACCTGGAGTTTGCAGACATCGGTACAGGAGTTTTGAAAGCGCTTGTATTCGGATTTCTCGTCAGCTCCATCGGAAGCTATCTGGGCTATATAGCAAAAGGCGGGGCGAGGGGCGTCGGTATGGCTACGACATCCGCCGTTGTATACTCCGCCGTTACGATTTTCGCGGCCAACTATCTTCTCTCGTCACTTTTCCTCTTTCTCGACTGGTAAGAGGCCAAAGACTAGCTGCAGCGGTCGATTCCGAGTTTTGTTATGAGTGCATCGAAAAAGGGTCCTGACTCTTTGTCGTAATCGTCGTGAAATTCGATGCAGACAATGCCGCTCCCGTCGCTCTCTTTTGTGTCGCTCACTTCCACGCTGCACTCTTTTCTATAGTCGAGATCTTTCAGCGCGTCAAAAATCTTTTTCTTCTCTTTTTCAGACCTGTAGAGCAGTTCGAGCTTTGCATAGCGCTCTTCTCGTGAGTGAATCGCAGTAATAGAATCTAGTATATCGGGCATTTGAAGCTTTCTTTTTGTAAAATGTTGGCGTGATTATAGCAAAAGGAAACCGATGAACATACTGTTTGATCCGAAATCGCATTTCAATCTGGCAAATCTTTTTACGATGGTAAACATAACCTGCGGTCTGGCCGCAACCTACCTCATTACGCAAAACAACTTCTTTTTTGCCATCATACTCGCATGGATCGGCGGTGCATTCGACATCTTCGACGGAAAAATAGCGAGAAAATACAAACTCTCCAACGAGTTCGGCATACAGCTCGACTCGTTCGCAGACTTTCTTT
>CAYZMY010000094.1:0-4332 GCA_964479605.1 uncultured Campylobacterales bacterium
AACTGATCTTCAGTTCAACACTGTCTACAAACATATATTGTTGCCTCGATTTTTTTGGTTTAAAATATCAGAATTTAAGGAAAATGTCAAAAAAGACGGAGTAAGAAGTGCGGTGCTTCAAGCACCGCAAAAGGGGATTATGCGGGATATACGGAAACTTTTTTTCTCTTCTTGTCTTTTCTCTCATACTTCACGACACCGTCGACGAGAGCGAAAAGAGTGTGATCTTTACCCATACCGACATTGTTGCCCGGATGGATCTTTGTACCGCGCTGGCGATAGATAATGTTTCCGGCGATTACCGCCTCTCCGCCGATTTTTTTTACGCCCAGTCTACGTCCCGCTGAATCGCGGTTATTCTGGGTAGATCCTTGACCTTTCTTGTGAGCCATAACTTCTCCTTAAAACATCTTGACTTAAAAGCCGCCGTAAGGGGCTTTATATTACGCGATTTTTGTAATGCGCACTCTAGTGAAATCTCTACGGAAGCCGCGCTTGAGCTTGCTATCTTTACGACGTCGTTTTTTAAAGATTACGATCTTTCTCTCACGACCTTCGTTGATCACTTCCGCTTCGACTACAGCGCCGTCGACAAAGGGTGTACCTACTTTTAGGTCGCCGTCGTTGTCAACAGCCAGTACCTCTTTGATCTCGACTTTGGCTTTCGGCTCAAGGCCCATATGATCGAGGCAGAGAATATCGCCTTCGTTGACCTTGTACTGCTTGCCGCCATGCTTGATAATTGCTGTCATGCCGTGTCCTTTTGAATTCGTGAAACGATTTTAGTGGCGAATTATACCCATACTATATTTAAGAATAGTTTAATGCGGCCCGTTATTCTCAGCCCGGAATCTGCATATCCGCCAAAGCGATGCACTCTATCTCGACAAGCGCATTTTTGGGCAGGGTTTTTACGGCTACCGTACTGCGTGCCGGCTTATGATCCGCAAACCACTCCTCGTAAACTTCGTTGACGGCTGCAAAATCGTCCATATCCGCCAGAAATATAGTCGTTTTGATTACATTCTGCAAAGAGCTGCCGGCAGCTTCGAGAACCTCTTTTAGGTTTCTCATAACCTGACCGGCCTGCAGTCTTACATCGTTTTGTACCATTATACCTTCAGGCGTAAGGGCTATCTGGCCCGAAGTGTAGATAAGTTCTCCGGCTTTTACAGCCTGTGAATATGGTCCGATCGCCTGCGGAGCGGCATCTGTGTGAACAGTTTTGATCATTTTAAAAACCTTTGTTTTTTTGGGATTATTATACATTAAGAGAGCGGGTACTATGATTAAAAAAGGAGCCTACAGTTCCGAAAGGAGAAGATGTGAAAATTGAAGATATGGTGAAAAAAGAGATCGACTCGATTTTTGAGAGAATTGTACAGATCAGGCATGATCTGCACCAAAACCCCGAGCTCTCCGGCAAGGAAGAGGAGACGCGTCTTCTTATCAGATCCATCCTCGAAGCGGAAGGGATACCTTTCAAAACCTTCGAAGGGCATTACGGGGTCGTTGCTGATATCGTAAAAGACCCTTCTCTTCCTACAGTTGCCGTAAGGGGAGATATGGATGCACTTCCGATGCCCGAAAACAACCCGAAGCCGTACGCATCCAAAAAAGAGGGGATCATGCACGCCTGCGGCCACGATGCGCATACCGCCATAGCGCTAGGCTGCGCTCTTGCACTCAACAGTGTAAAAGAGCGGCTTCCCGGCAATGTGCGCATCATCTTCCAGCCTTCGGAAGAGGTTCTTGCCGGAGGCAGCAGCCAAATGATAGAGGGCGGGGCTCTCGACGGGGTTTCGGCTATATTCGGACTGCATGTCTATCCTTACCTCAAAACCGGGCAGATCGGCTACAAATACGGCGTAATGATGGCATCCGCCGACACTTTCAGCTTCGACATATACGGCAAGACGGCTCACGGAGCAAGACCGCACGAAGGTATAGACGCGGTACTCGTAACGGCTATGGTAATAGACTCTTTGAACCATATAGTGAGCCGCAGGATAGACCCTATTCATCCGGCTGTAATTTCTATGGGAAAGATCGAAGGGGGCAAGGCTCCAAACGTCATATGCGACTTCGTAACCGTCGCAGGAACGGTCAGAACCGTCAACGAATCGGTACGCAAAAAGATTCCGGAAATGATGGAGGCTACGATCAGGGGGATATGCGAAGCGATGGATGCAAAATACCATTTCGACTATCTGTTTGGGCCGCCTGAGCTGAAAAACAACGACGAGATGGTGGATATCGTAAAAGAGGCCGCCGAAGAGGTAGTGGGCAAAGAGGGGCTGGTGGATCTGGTAGATCCGGTTATGGGCGGAGAAGATTTCTCGCGTTACCTCCAGATAGTTCCGGGCGCATTTTTCAGACTCGGCATATGCAACGAGGAGAAAGGAACATGCGTACCCCAGCACAATACCCGCTTCGACGTCGACGACGACTCTTTGGCCATAGGTATGCAGATTCTCGCTTTGAGTGCCATCAAAAGGCTTGAAAAAGAGGATCATCCCGAATGAAACATACGGTTTCACTGGCTATACCGAATGAAAAGAGATATATTCCTCTCTGCATAGAGACGATAAAAAACGCTCTGCAGCTTGCAAAAATAGAAGATGCCGATGCCGTAAAAATCGTAGCAGCCGCCAGAGAGCTGCTGTTTAACGCAGTGAACCATGCGTACCCGGCAAATATGAGCGGCATAATAGATATCGATATCCGCTTTCTTCCGCACGGGATAAAAATAAGCGTTCACGATATGGGTCTACCGTTCGATTTCGACGGTTACATGAGATCAGAGAGGGCGGGGGGACTGAAACGAATCGGAGAATATGTGGACGAGCTCAGTTTCGCCAACCTGGGGAAAAAGGGGAAGGCATTCACGATATTCAAAGCCCATCCGCTCGACTTTTCCGATCTCTCGTTTCAGCCCTACTCCGATCTGGAAGATGAATCACCGGCATCTTTGAAGCCGGCATACATACAGATACGTGATTTCGAACAGGGTGACGAAGAGGCTATAAGCAGACTAATCTATAACAACTACACATACAGCTATTACAAATCTCTCTTCTACTACCCGAAAAAGATTGCACAACTGAACGAACAAGGTGAGATAGCTTCTGTAATCGCCGAAACAAAAGAGGGGAGGATCGTCGGCCACTTCGCCCTTGTTCGCGTACCCGATTCGAACATTGCAGAAATAGGTGTGGCCGTCGTAGATCCGGACTATAAAGGGAAAGGGGTCATGAACTCGATGTTGGGGCGAATAGAGCAGCGGGCCAGGGAGATGCGGCTGGATGCGATATTCGGAGAGGCGCTTATGCTTCATCCTTTCAGCCAGAGAGCAAACCTGCATCACGGATTCGGCGAAAGCGCACTGCTTCTTGGAATAGTTCCCAATACAGTCTCACTTACAGATCCCAATGCGGTACGAACAAAAAAGAGGGCATCCGTTCTGGTCGGATATAAAGTTTTGAGCGATACAAAGGTGAGGGCCGTTTTCATACCGAAAATCTATAGAGAACTTGTAGAACAGATCTATGCAAACAACGATCTGGAAATAGTCGGTGCCGAAAAACAGGAGTGTTCTGGGGCAAGCCGGGTAGAGTATGAGTTGAGCAGATATACCCAAAGCGGTACACTGGTAATAGAAAATATCTGCGACAACTTTTCACATATTCTTCGTCACAATCTGCATATTCTCTATAAAAAGCATGTAGATATGATCTACGCCGACATCAATATGATGCGCTGCGGAAGAATTGACAAAGCGGTGGAGATTCTGAAAGAGGAGGGGTTCGTTTTCAGCGGTGTCCTCTTTTTCCGAAAGGGCGCAGATGACTATCTGAGGCTTCAGATGCCGAACAGCGACAATGTTGAAACCGAGCAGATAGTCTGCCATTCAGACTTTTGCAGCCGTCTTCTTTCATTTATTAACGAAGAGCTTGACTCTTTTTGAAAACTCTTAGTGCAAGCTTCAGATCGCTCATATAGTCAAATGGAGGCCAATACCCCTCTACCGGTCTGACAAGCAGCTTCTCATCCGGCGTTATGTAGAAAGTTGTGGGGACGAATTTCGCTTTTATAAAAGATGGATACTTCCCCTTTTCCCTGTCTACTAAAAACGCCACAAAACGCCTGTTTATATAGTTTTCAACCGCAGGATCGGCCAGAGTCTCATTCTGAAGCTTATGACACCATTTGCAGTGTTCGGAAACAACCAGCACGAGTATGGGCCTGTTAAGCTCTTTAGCCTTTTTCAAGGCCTGTTCGTAAGAGCTCTGCCACTCTATTTCGGCAAACAGAGATGTTGCCAGCAGCAGT
>CAYZMY010000095.1:0-4311 GCA_964479605.1 uncultured Campylobacterales bacterium
TTTCACACATTTGTCAAAAAAGATCGCTCCGGGCTGGCGAAAGCGCTGTGTCACAGGCAGGAGGGGGTCGGTGCGGACGGTCTGATTGTTCTTCTGCCGCATGAGAAATACGACTTTGAATGGCAGTTTTACAATGCCGATGGAAGTGTCGCGGCTATGTGCGGCAACGGCAGCAGAGCTGCTGCGCACTATGCCTGCAAAGAGGGACTTGCAGACGGCAATATGCAGTTTCTTACAGGAGCCGGTGCCATAGAGGCGCATGTTGACGGAAACATTGTCACAAGCGAGCTTACTCCGCCGGTTCTCAAAGAGCGTCAAATAGAGGCCGCCGGAAAAGTGTGGTGGCTTATAGATACGGGTGTCCCACACCTTGTAGCAATGGTTGACAGCGTTGACAACTTCGATCTGAAAGAGGCGAAAGAGCTTCGCGACAGATTTGACGCGAATGTCAATATAGCCGCTGTCGACAACGGTCTGTTGAGGGTACGCACATACGAAAGAGGTGTAGAGGGCGAGACCCTTGCATGCGGAACGGGAATGGCGGCGGCATTTTACCGTGCCAATCTCGAAGGAGAAGCTGGAAACAGCATGATCGTCGTACCGACCGGCGGTGAAAAGCTGGAGCTTGCAAAAAAAGATGAAACACTTACACTAAAAGGCGAAGTCCGCCATATATTTGATACAGTACTGGAGAGAAGATTTGATTAAATTTGTTACAGGAATTATGTTCATGTCGGCCGTTATGCTGGCCGACACTCTGAACTCTTTTCCGGCTGATTACTACAAGATAAAAGATGTCAAGAAACAGAAGGAGAGTTTCGTCAAAATTCTCTATCCGCTGATTCTGAAAGAGGAGCAGAAGATTCTCCGGGAGAGGGCTTTTGTAAAAGCTTTTTTCTCCCATTTTGCCGAAGACGGCATCGCAAACCCGGAAGCTGCGGCAAAGCTGGCAAAAATTGCGAAAAAGTACCGCATAAAGTCTCTTTATGACAAGAAGGAGTATCTAAAACGTATCGATACGATTCCTGTCTCTCTCGTACTGGCACAGGCCGCAATAGAGAGCAACTGGGGCAAGAGCCGCTTTGCAAGAGAGGCCAACAACCTGTTTGGAGAGTGGACATGGGGAAAAAAGGGGATAATCCCCAAAAACAGGCCGGAAGGAGAGCGCTACAGGATTAGAATTTTCTCCTCTTTGGAGGCTTCCATATCGTCATATATGCGAAATCTCAACCGTCACTGGGCATATAAAGAGTTCAGAACGGCGCGCCTGGCGGCGAAGCAAAACGGTATCACTTTTACAGGTTTTACCGCAGCTATCTACCTGAAGCGCTACTCCCAGATGGGCGAGAAGTATACACATATGGTAAAACGGACAATTCAAAAGCACCAATGGAACCTGCTCGATCTTCCGCAGGGCACATCCAGACCCGATATGGGCAGAGAGCTTGCGATGCTTTCAGCACCGTCGATTTCAAAAAGGGTAATAAATTTTTAACGGATGTTGCGCTTTTGCGCAATACCGGGAAATGTAAAGGCCGGCTAACTGCTACTGCAGCCCGGCTTCTTTGATCGCCTCGGCCTGAAAATGTGCTATCAGCGGCTCTATTATCTCATCCAGAAGACCGCCTTCCATGATTTCGTTCAGTCTGTAGAGTGTAAGGCCGATCCTGTGATCCGTAATGCGGTTTTGAGGGTAGTTGTAGGTTCTGATTCGCTCGCTCCTGTCTCCTGAACCGACCTGCGCTTTTCTGTCGGCACTGGAGGCTGCCAGCTGCTCCTGCAGATGTTTTTCATAGACTCTCGCTTTGAGAATCTTGAGAGCTTTATCTTTGTTTTTGTGCTGTGATTTCTCATCCTGCATCGCCACTACTATGCCTGTAGGGATATGGGTGATGCGCACCGCCGAGTCTGTGGTGTTTACAGACTGTCCGCCGCAACCGCTGGAGCGGTAAACATCGATTTTAAGATCATTCGGATTGATCTGCACATCGACATCCTCGACCTCCGGAAGTACGGCTACCGTTACGGCCGAAGTGTGTATGCGTCCCTGCGATTCGGTTGCCGGAACGCGCTGTACACGGTGGGTGCCCGCTTCGTACTTCAGACGGCTGTAGACCTGGCTTCCTTTTATCAGTGCCACAATCTCCTTGTAGCCGCCGGCTTCACTCTCATTCGAGCTCTCGATGACAATTTTCCACCCCTTGTTTTCCGCGTATCTGACATAGGCTTTGAAGAGGTCGCCCACAAAAAGCGCCGCTTCGTCGCCGCCTGTTCCGGCGCGTATCTCAAGATAGATGTTTTTATCGTCGTTTGGATCTTTGGGAAGAAGCAGGAGCTTTATCTCTTCATTCATCTGCTCCAGTTTCGGCTCGAGCTCTTTGAGCTCTTCCGCAGCCAGCTCACCAAGTTCCGGATCTGCAAGCAAAGAGCGGTTCTCCTCTATCGCCTCTACAGTATCGATATAGAGCTTTGCCTTTTCAACAAGAGGCTCCAGGTCGGACTGCTCTTTGGATAGAGCAGTCATCTTTTTTATATCCCCGGTTATATCCGGAGAGCTTAAAAGGGTATTGATTTCGTTATATCTGTCGATGAATGGCTGGAGTTTCTCTTTAAGCATAAGGGGGTTATTGTTTGGTTCGGCACCGGCGCGCTGTTACGCGGCGCCGAGCGAGTTGACTTTTGTCTGCAGGCGGCTGACTTTGCGTGCAGCCGTATTTTTCTTCAGTATACCTTTGCTGACATACTTGTGAAGTTCACGGTTTGCAATCTTCATTGCATTCGCCGCAGCCTCTTTATCTCCACTCTCTACGGCGGTCAGAACGGATTTTACAATATTCTTGATACGCGTTTTGTAGTAGCGGTTGCGTGTTGTGCGCTTCGCTGTTTGGCGAATACGTTTTATTGCTGATTTGTGATGTGCCATATGGTATAATCCTTGTCATTAGAAAATTCTGGGGAATCATAGCTTAAAATTTATTAAATTTAAATTAAATGTAAGGATTCCGCAAAGGGGAAAAATGAAGCTTTTCGGTACCGACGGCGTAAGAGGGCTTGCCGGCAAAAAACTCGACGCTTTTGTAGCGATGAAACTGGCTATGGCGGCAGGCATATACTTCAGGAAGCATGCAAAGACAAACAAGATTCTGGTAGGCAAAGATACAAGAAGAAGCGGCTATATGATAGAAAACGCTCTTGTAAGCGGGCTGACTGCGGTAGGCTACAACGTGATTCAGATAGGCCCGATGCCTACGCCCGCAATCGCTTTTTTGACGGAAAACATGCGCTGTGATGCCGGAATTATGATAAGTGCGAGCCACAACCCCTTCGAGGACAACGGAATAAAGTTTTTCGATGCCCACGGAAACAAGCTTGGGGAAAAAGATGAGGCGGCGATAGAGAAGATCTATTTCAATACGGAACTTCTTATAACGGAGCAGAAGACCGGAAGAGACATAGGCTCCTCAAAGCGGATAGACGATGTGATCGGCCGCTATATCGTACAGCTGAAAAACTCTTTCCCTACGGATCTTACGCTGAACGACGTGCGCGTCGTGCTAGATACCGCCAACGGGGCTGCCTACAAAGTGGCACCTACGGTCTTCGAAGAGCTCGGCGCCGATGTAATCGTCATCAACAACCGCCCCAACGGATACAATATCAACGACAACTGCGGAGCGATGCATCCGGAAGCGCTGAGCGAGAAGGTGAGGGAGTACCGTGCCGATATAGGCTTCGCTTTCGACGGAGATGCCGACAGGCTGGTAGTGGTCGACGAAAGAGGAGATCAGGTAGACGGCGACAAACTGATCGGGGCTTTGGCTATGCACCTGAAGAGCGAGGATAAGCTGGCAAATGACTGCATCGTCGCGACGGTTATGAGTAACCAGGGGTTTGAAGATTTTCTGTCGGCCCATGGTATCAGACTTGTGCGTGCAAATGTCGGAGACAAATATGTCCTGGAGGAGATGCAGAAAAACGGCTGCGTCCTTGGAGGAGAGCAGAGCGGGCATGTGATTTTCAGCGAATATGCAAAGACGGGCGACGGACTGGTTACCGCCCTTCAGACGATGGCTCTGATCCTTAGAAGCGGGAAAAAGGCGAGCGAAGTTCTGAATCCGTTTGAGCTGTACCCCCAGCAGCTCTTCAATATGCGTGTAGCCGAAAAAAAGCCTCTTGAGTCTATTGAGGGTTTGAAAGAGAAAGAGGAGCAGATAAGAGCCGACGGTCTGCGCTCGCTTATACGCTACAGCGGTACAGAAAACAAACTGCGCATTCTGCTTGAGGGCAAAAGTTCCAAAAAGATAGAAAAGT
>CAYZMY010000096.1:0-4236 GCA_964479605.1 uncultured Campylobacterales bacterium
GAATTCGCTTTGGCGAGTCCTGCAAAAATCCGCCTTGCCTGTGAGCAAAATTGCACCATCTAAGATTGAGGTATTTGGTTGGTGCGGTAATAAACCCTCTGTCAAAGAGGGTTTACTACAATCTGGTTTCTGCCTCTCTTTTTTGCCTCATAAAGCGCTTTGTCCGACTCTTGCAGCAGAGAAAAGCTCTCCTGGTTCTCTTGCGGCACAATGCTGCTTACCCCTATACTGGTGGTCATTTTGATCTGCGTCTCCGGGTTTTCGTTCCGCTGGTTGAGCATCATCTGAATTTCATTTGCAATAGTGATCGCTCCAAGCAGCGGAGTATCCGGCAGGACAAAAACAAACTCTTCCCCGCCGTATCTTGCAACCATATCCATAGGACGGCTTATACACTTTTGCAGAATTTCGGCAAACTCCCTGAGACATCTGTCTCCTGCCTGGTGTCCGTAAGTATCGTTGATCTTTTTAAAATGGTCTATGTCGCACAGTATCATCGATATTGAGTGCCTCTCTCTGATCGCCGTTTTCCAGTACTTTTTGAAATTCTGCTCAAATATGCGGCGGTTGTAAAGACCTGTAAGACTGTCGGTTGTAGAGAGCTTTTCCAGCATTTTATTGGCGTATTTCAGCGCTTCTTCCGCCCTGATTCGCTCCTCAATCTCTTTTCGCAGCTGATCATTTGTGTTTTCGATGGTCCTGGTTCTCTCTTTTACCTTCGTTTCGAGCTCAAGATTCAGTTTGGAGAGTGCGGAGGTATAGTCCTGAATCTTTTCTACCATGTCTACGACGGCATTTTGGATAATGCAGATCTCCCCTTCTCCTTCAATCCTCTTTTTCGAGAAGTTGGATTTCACCGGATCGTAGCTTTTAAGTTCATGTGCCAGCTCCTTTAACGGATTAAGAGCCTTTTTGAGCAAGATTATCAGAAGCAGAACAAGCGCTAGTGCGGCTAACAGAAGCTGGAAGCTGAAGTGCTTGTACTGATCTACTATTTCGGAGTATTTGGCGTTGGAATAGACCATTTCGATCTCTCCGATAGGTTTTGAAAGAATCTTGTTTCTAATCGAATGTCTGAGTTCTATCGGAGAGATATTCTGCGTTCCGTATCTGGGTGATACGTATGAGAAGTGTATCTTTCCGCTGCTCCCTTTTACCGTCAGTTTCAAGATCATGGGGGTTGTGTGTGTAATTTTTTCCAGGTATTCGCGCATAGGGTCATCCATACCCAGGAACATGTTTATAGATATCACAGGCTCTATGGAATTGAGAAGCTGCTCACTCTTCTCTTTTTCGCTTCTCTTGGCAAAGTTCTGCATAGAGGTATAGTTGAAATAGGTTATGCTTCCGAGAACCATGAAGAAAAATAGTGTCACTGCGACTATTATTCTGGTAGATAGCGAAAGTGAACGGTTCATTTCATTCTACTCCCGTCATATATTTTCGCTATCTGAAAAAGCATCGGGTCGAGTTTCAATGAGGAGCTTTTTACCGCCTTGATATTTACGATGGGATATATCTCTTTTCCAACCAGAAGCGATATAACGGCCCCTTTTTTTAGAAGAGAGTTGCTGTAGCTGAATGTGAGCAGGCGCCGTCTTTTCGCAAGTTTGAGAGTTTCGGTTATTTTTTCCGTTTGTGCATCAAGCAGCATCAATGCTGTGGAACCGATGCAGTTTTTATCAGACTCTTCATCGTATGGTTCTGTGTTGACCCTGAAGGAGCTTTGTATCTGGGCCGGGAGATTCTGCCGAATAAGCTTTTTAAGCTTTTCCGCAACCGGCCGGTCGCCTTTTTCGTACAGAATGCAGAGTTTCTGTTCCTGTATGGTTTTTTTATTGGTATGATCGAGCAGCATTATGCGGGGAACTATCTTTGCATATATCAGCAGAAGAGAGTCGTTGTAGATATAAGCCTGAAGAGCATTGCAGAACAGAAGCAGCAGAAAAAATCGTTTCATTGCAACGGATACTCGAAAGAGATAAACCATCTGCGCCCGGGTCTGACTATTCCGTCATGACGCCCGTGGTAACTCAGGTCGGCTACATATTCGTCAAAGATATTTTTCACTCCTACAAAAAACTTTGCACCTTCGGCCACTGTAAAAGAGTATGTCATATCCAGTGTTGTATAAGAAGGAATATCTTTTCTGTTTGTGTCCAGGTTTGAGGTTCTGGAGCCCATATATTTCATATATGCCGAGATTGTGGAAGATGCATTGATGCTCAAAATGTAATAGAGATATCCGTTTTTGCGGGCGACTCCGGGCATAGGCTGATGAATACCGTCTTCGGTAATATAATTTGTGCTGTTGTAGGAGTATGCCGCCCCAAGAGAGTGCCCCAAAAGCGGCTTGAAGCGGTATTCAAGTTCCAAGCCGTGGCTGAAGCGTGAAGGCAGGTTCGCGTATCCCGGTGCGTTTGGATCGGTTCTCGGGCTCTCGTATATATCGAGAAGGTTTTTTATTCTGCTGCGGTAAATATTTACAAGAAGTCTGCTGTTTAAAGAGGGTTTGTAGATTAAAGACCCCTCTATAGTGTCTGCCTCTTCAGCCTCGAGATTAGGGTCTCCCACCCGCATACCGGGATTCGGATATGTATACAGTTCCACCCACGAAGGCGCCCTGAATGCGTGTCCGTAACCTATTTTAAGGCTTAATCCCTCTTTGAGCCGGAACAGAAGGGATGTATTGGCGCTGAAATATCCTTTCTTCATATCGCTCATATAGTCGTATCTGATGCCCAGATGAACGTCTGTATTTTTGCCTAGTGAAACTATGTCGTTAAGATATACGGAAGAGGTGTTTCTGGTAAGTCCGGGCTGAACAAGTTTCGTATTCACTGTGGAACCGTCGGGAGCGGTTATATCGAATCTGTCTCCGATTTGCATGGTTCTGGAGGCGTACCACCCGGCTTTGATAAAATGGTTCTCAAAACGGGTTGTCTCAATTTCAGTATCTAGTTGCCAACTCTCTTCACTAAGATATAGAGCAAAGTTGTAAGGTGTCTTTCCGGCAGGGGTATCTATGTAGTCCTGTGCCGTCGAGTCGAGTTTGAAATGGTTGTAATCAAGCTGCAGGTGAACTCTCTCTTTGGGGCCGATATCGCTGTTGTACTGCCCCTGGAGGTAGATGTAACGGCTTGCCATTGACGGTTCATCCGTCAACTCCAGGTGCTCTTCCCATCCGAAATAGTTGCCGTGAACCTCTCTTTTTGTACGGGCAGAGAATTGAAATTTATCTTTTCTGTATACAGCGCCGACGGAGTAGTCTCTGAGCCATTCGCTGCTTTTGGAGATTGTCGGTGAAGTGGTTTCAAGAATATACTCACCCGCCTCGAGGCTCCTGTCATGCTTTCTGTAGTAAAGATCTATACCCAGAGTCCCTTTGTCGCCGACAGAGTAGCTTTTGTACAGGCCTCCCATGACTTCTTCATAGCTTCCTGCACGGCCGAAAACCGCCCCTCCCTGATCTTCGCCGATTCTTGTAGTTACTTTTATCACTCCCGTAAGGGCTCCGGATGTAACAAGAGCCGAAGCAGGCCCCAAAATCACTTCGATGCGTTCTATAAGTTCGACGGGATAGTTGAGGTAATAGCTGGTATTTTGGAAAATGGCAGTCTGGACTATGTGCCCGTCAATAATCAGCTTGAATCTGTCGAAAGTGATGTTGTCCGGGTTGTTAAAGCCTCTCATTACGACTTTTTTTATTCCGTTTTGCATAATGGAGGTCTGGATTCCCGGTACGAGAGACAAGGCTTCGAAGAGATCTCTGACCCCCAGTGCCCGAAGCTCCTGGCGGTGCCATACGGTAACAAATTCCGGAGTATCATCTACGTTGAGGCGATGTTCCGAGGCTATCGAAGCAGCCTCGTTCAAAGCTCCGATCAGATCGTTGCCGGCAGGGGTTTGTGAGGTTTTTGTATCGGATGTTGCGCTAAAAAGCATAGAAGAAACTACAATTAAAAGGCCTAATAATCTCTGAGGCATACTCTTCCTAATTAAGTGTTAACTGATGTTGCCGGCTCTATGCAAACTGAATCTATTCTAGTATGCTTTTGCTAAAAGTAGATTGAAAAGAGCTCCTCAGATACGGACGCAGCGATAACTTAGTGCTTTCGCAGGGCCTATGTGATAAAATTATCACAAATGTTGACTCTGCTTATTCTGAAGCGCAGCATTATCTCTAAAAGCCGGCTTATAGAAGCTTCAGTGGCTAGTAGGGCGCTCAGGCCCTGC
>CAYZMY010000097.1:0-4203 GCA_964479605.1 uncultured Campylobacterales bacterium
TGCCTTTCACCTCTATACAGCCCGGCTCTTTGAGGTGGGAGACTATGTATATCGCGCCGTTTGCAACTTCGTTGCCGGGATAGGTACGCTTTACTCTCTGCGCATTTGCCACCCCGTTGCCGAGAGGTACCAGAATGGTATGTTCGTCCACTATACTTTTTGCCGAAACGGCAGCCGATTCAAGGTCGTACCCTTTGGTACAGAAGAGTACGGCATCGAAGGTTTCAGAAAGGTTTGAGGGGTCGTCGGTCACTTTGGATGGGTGTGCACAGAGGCTTTTCCCGCCTATCTGCACAACTATACCGTTGCGCTCTATCACCTCTTTTTGGCTGTTTCGGGCTATTACACATACATATTCACCGGCACGCGCGAGCATCGCAGCTATGAAGCCGCCGACACCGCCGGCACCTATAACGGCTATCTTCATCCCTCCTTCACCTTTTCAAGAGGAAAGAATGCATGTTCGTCAGGATCGAAATACTCAACCTCCCCGCTCTGCAGGCGATAGTACCATCCATGCAAAAAGAGCTCTCCGGCTTCCACTTTTCTGCGTATATTCGGGTAGGTAAGAAGATTCTGCAGCTGGAAAATCACGGAAAATTTCTCGGTCGCTTCCTGAAGCTCGGATCTGTTTCCGTCTATTACACTCTTTTGCGCAAGCTCTTTCGCCGGCATGCCCAGTTCGAGCCATTTTATCGTGTGTATCATATCCTCTTCATGACCACTGTGATCCTCATAGAGCGCCTTGCACGCCCCGCAGTCGCTGTGGCCGCAGACTATTATCTCCCCCACCTGCAGGTGGTTGACCGCATATTCGATTCCGGCGGCAGTGGCGTGAAAATCGTTATCAGGCTTGAAAGGGGGAACGAAATTGCCGACATTCCTGACTACGAAAAGATCACCCGGCCCGGTAGAGGTTATAAGGTTCGGAAGAACCCTGGAGTCGCTGCACCCTATGAAGAGTGCTTTGGGGTTTTGACCGTTTTCTACCAGTTGAAGAAAATCTTTCTCATGTTTTTTAAAATGTACGGAACGAAATGCCTCAACCCCTTTTAGCCAATTCTCTCTTTTCATCCGGTCTCCTAATAGTTATCGTACTTGCCGGCTTCCACCTCATCTTTTAGGCGGCTTATCGCCTCTTCCATGGCCGTAATGATGAGCCGTGCCGATTTGCGTTCATCATTTTCCGGAATGTCCCAGTCGAAGATCTTCATATTCGCCTTGAATATAGCTCTGATCTCAGTCTCTATCTCGCCTTTCATTTTCTCGTACTCTTTTTGTTGAGTGTCCATTTTCCAGCCTTTTATTTTTTACTCCTATTGTATAGCCTTTCGCCGAAAATGGCAATATGTTCTCGTACAAAAAATCAACACTGATGTCCTGGTACAGAAAAAAGGTCAAGATAACTTTAGAGATATTTCCGATATGATAGACTCATGAAAAAATTCGGATTTACACTGCCGCTGCTTCTGGCCGCCGCGCTGAACGGGGCCGTACTTGAAGAGTGGCCTTTGGCATCGGAAAGATGCACCCGGTTTACCGACTTTAAAATTCTGGATGCGAAAGAAGTAGTACCGTCACCGGACGAGCAGGCGGATTTTTCCGGAATCTCCGACATAGCCTACGATAGGGAAAATGGTCTGCTCTACGGTGTCAGCGACAACGGACTGCTATATGTGATGAGAGTGAAAATCGGGAAAAAGAGGATCAAAGCTCTTGAAATAGTCAGGTTAGAAGAGCTAAAAGGGAAAAACGGAAAGCCGTTAAAAGGTAAAAAGATGCGTGATGCCGAAGGGCTGGATATTCTCGGCAAAGAGCTGATCGTATCTTTCGAACGAAAACCGAGGATCTCGCTATTCGATACCGATGGAAAGATGCTTAGAAAAACAAAACTTCCGAAACCGCTGAGGAAAAAATCGAACTACCGCGGAAAGAACAAGATGCTCGAAGCGGTGGTTTTCCATCCCGATTTCGGCATTTTGAGCGCACCTGAAATCGCTTTGAAAAAAGAAGATCGCAAAAAGCATACGATCTACGGCAAAAATATCAGGTTTGAAATGGCGGCCAACGGTTCGCTTACCGCAATGGCACTGACGAAAAAGGGGAACATACTGATACTCGAGCGCGACTTCGACCCCCTATTTCGCGACAGGGTAATTACCCTGTCGCTTCTAAACCCCAAAAGAGGCAGTGTAAAACGGCTTGCCGAACTAAGAAGCGAGGATGGCTGGAAGCTCGACAACTTCGAGGGGTTGACCCGCATGGAAGATGACCGGTTTTTGATGATAAGCGACGACAACGCGAACCCTCTGCAGAGCGTTGTCGTCGTACTGTTCGAGATTGGGGAGTAGATGGCCTCCCGCAAGGGATTGAATTCAAACGGTACGGTACTCTCCCAGCAGGTTTTCGAAAGGAATTTTCAGGTGGGTATGGAGCTTTCGGATCATATCTACAGTCAGACGCCGTTTGCGATTGAGCAGCTCCGAGGCCCTCGATCTGCTTCCACCCAGTATCTGCGCCAAATCTTTCTGCTTCATCCCCTCCTGTTCCATTCGGAATTTAATAGCTTCAATGGGATCGGGTAGGTCAATCTTATGATGTCTGGCTTCATAGCCTTCTATAAGGGTTGTCCATACCTCAAGCATATCGAACTCCTCCGTTCCCGGTTCGGCATCCATTAGCTCTTCGACAATACCAAGTGCTCTTTCGTAATCTTCTTCATTATGGATCGGAAATATTTTCATCACAGCTCCTTTATTGCCAGTTGATCGTACATTTTATGTGTACCGATAAATTTTATAAAAACGATACCGGCATGATAGTTTATCTTTACAACCATCCTATATTTGTTGCCGGCAATATTGAAAACAACCTTGTCTCCTACAAAACTTGCATGCCTGTATTTAGCCTTGATATCGTTAGGTGTACGCCAAACCTCTTTGAGTGTTTCATGATACCACGCCTCCAGCGGCGCCTTGCTGTCAATAAATTCCGGCTTTAGATAGAACTCTCTCAATCTCCGTTTGGCAATCACTCTCATTTTGTAAGTATACCATAAAGTTCTGAATTTGGGAACAACTTAAGGGGAGAGCTGAAAACTTCTTGTTTATGTTTCGGTAAAGCTATTTTCAGGGCTCTTTCTTGACCCTTCTTTCGCGGTTTACAGAGCGTATCCAGAGCCAGTTCACCAGAAAATAGACCGATACGGAGACTGTGAGCGAGTAGAAAAATGTTCCGACATAAAGGGGTATGAATATATCGTCAAGATGCGACTGGAACCACTCCATCGTCATCTCTACATCGTGCAGAGGCTCCATCCCCAGAAGCCATGTGCCGGTAAGATACTCCATATAGTACATAGGCGGCATCGTAAAAGGGTTCGAGAGCCACACCATCGATATCGCGATAGGTATGTTGAACCTGATGAAAGGCGACACGGCCAGTACGGCAAGCATCTGAAACGGCATCGGAATAAAGGCTATAAAAATCCCCACAAGCAGAGCTTTCGTCACCGATTTGCGGTTGACCGACAGAAACTCCCTGGGAATTTTGTATTTCTCTATAAACGCCTCTATTTTGCTGTTTTTGCGCTTTTTCTTGAAAACTTTTCTAACCATCTATGACGCTTGCGGACCCGCCTCTATTTTTTCGATTTTTTCTTCTTTTTTTTCTCTTTAGACTTTTTTTCTTTAGACTTTTTCTTGGCTTTTTTGAGTTTTTTGTTCTTTTTGGAGAGCGGTTTTTCTATCTTTTTCTTCTTCAAAGCCTTCTTTTTGGCTCTCTTCTTCTCTTTTTTGGCCTCTTTTTTCTTTTTCAGCTTCAATAGCTCTTTTTCCGACTTTTTGTCCTTCTTCTTTGCCATAATCCATCCTTTTGTTTATTACCGCACCGACTAATAGACTGAATTTTTGAGAGAGCGAGACGCGGTGAGATGTGCGTGAAAAAATCTGAAGGACTACCCGTAGGTAATTCGAAGATTTTTTCGCGTGCAGATCGCTGCGTATCGTTCTCCCCGAAGGGTGCAGTGCTTTCGTTCGTAATCAAGGCATCAAAAGTTTCAGTCTATTAGTCGGTGCGGTAATATATATATTGATTATATGCCTTTGAACACCCGATGTCAAGTAAAAAAGTATCGGCCGGATGAAATCAGAAGAGGAGCCGTTCCGAAACGAACAGTCCCGCCAGCATTATCCCCAGAGTCAG
>CAYZMY010000098.1:0-4197 GCA_964479605.1 uncultured Campylobacterales bacterium
GGCTCGACCTTGTTTTGAAAGCAAACAGTGTGGACGAGGTGGCGATAGAGGATATTTTCTACGCATACAACCCGAAAACGGTCCTGAAGCTTGCACAGTTTCGTGGTGCTCTTAGCCTGAAGATTCTGCAGGAGATAGGAAATTTTTCCGAGTATACACCCCTTCAGGTAAAGAAGGCTCTAACCGGCAACGGAAAAGCGGCCAAGGAGCAGGTAGCCTTCATGGTAAAACGGATTTTGAAGATAAACAGGGAGATAAAGCCGCTGGACATAACCGATGCTATGGCCGTGGCGATAACACATGCGCAGAGAATTTAACTAAAAAAATAAAAACGAAAAGTTAAAAGTTTAGGTATGCCGCGCCTTCGGCACGAAATTTATTTGAAATAACTGATTTTACGAAAAAAGTGTAAAATTATCTCGAAATCTTGGATTTCGAAGCTTTAGGGGGTTGTAGGGCCGGTCAGGCCCTGCCAAATTACGGGATCTGCCCGGAATTTGCGTAACAAGTTTCTAATAGGTTTTGATGTGAAAGAGATATTTGTGCTCATCCGGGAGCGTTTCGTAGATTGCGTGTGCCAGATCTCTTATCTCCCAGAGTGCCGCCTTGTCGCTTCTTAGTTCCAGGAAGTTCTGAAGGCTTCTGGCGTTTATCGTCCATGTGAGCTCTGTTTTGTAACACTCCGGAAGCGCATATTTGGCTTTGTCGTTGGAGATTCCCTCTACAAGCAGCTGCCGCAGGTTTTCCAGCGCTTTTATACTCATTTCGTTTACCAGAGCGCTGTCCGTCATGACGAGGTATTTTTCCGCCCGCTCTATATCTGCGGTAGTGAAAGGGATCTCCTCTTTCAGCTCTTTGAGGGTGTAGCGGGTGCTCTTTACGCTGAGCGAAGCCATTCGGTGGCGTGCGAGCTCCTGAAGCACGGCGCGGCTTATGCCCTGTATGTAGAAGGTGTATACCAGATGTTCAAGTGTACTGGCGTGTTTGAACTTGTTGCCTACGCGGTCGATAAGCTCTTTGTCTTTTTCTCCGCCGCTGTCACTTTTGTCGAAACTCTGCCAGCATGTGCGGATGGCATGGGCGCATACTTCCAGCGGGGTGTGGTGTAGCAGTGTTATTTTCATGCGCATCCTTTTTTGAATCGAATTTGAGATATTATAATCGAAAAAAAATTAAACCCCCATTCGGAAGTTTTGAAGGAAGAGATATATGAGATGCACAGACCGTTTCAACCCGGCGATAGCCGATTTCAGGGACCCGTTTGCAAGAGACCGCGACCGGGTTATTCATACCAGTTCGTTCAGGAGACTGGAGTATAAAACTCAGGTTTTCATAAACCACGAAGGGGACTACTTCAGGACCAGGCTCACCCACTCTCTGGAGGTGAGCCAGATCGCCAGGGCTGTCTCGAATGCGCTGGGGTGTCATGAAACTCTTGCCGAAACCATCGCGCTGGCGCACGATCTGGGGCATACGCCCTTCGGGCACGTCGGCGGTGATACGCTCGATATCTGTCTGAGAGAGAGCGGAAATGAAAACGGATTCGACCACAATTTTCAATCTTTCAGAGTGGTGACGAAACTAGAAAAGAGGTATGCGCAGTTTGACGGGCTGAATCTCACTTTCGCCACACTGGAAGGAATTTTGAAACACTCCTACCCGTACAGAAAACCGTTTCTGGATGAGTGGTACGATGAGACTTTCGGGCTTGGTTTTCATCCATCCCTCGAGGCGATGATAGTCGACCATGCAGACGAGATCGCCTACATAAGCCACGACATAGACGACGGCATACAGTTCGGGCTCATAGCGTTCGAAGATATTCTCGAGAATCCTCTTGCCGCGATGATCGACGAGAAGGTGCGTGAAGAGGGGCTCGAAAGAGGTACCAAACTGCACCGCTACCGTTTTGTGGGGATGCTCATAAGCCACCTTGTTACCGAGCTTATCGAATCGAGCCGCAAAAGTGTACCCGATACTGAAAAGATTCTATGCAGAACGATACCGGCCGACGAGCCGGCTCCGATAGCTTTCAAAAAAGAGCTCGCCACACAGATCAAAGAGCTGAAAAAGATAATGTTCAAAAAGCTATACCGCCACGAGAGAATAGTAAGCAAGATGCATGCGGGAAAGGAGTGCATCAAAAAACTTTACGCAGCCGTAAGCGAAGATACGGATCTGCTTCCGAAAGAGTACAAAGAGAGAATAGAGAGTGAAGATAGCAGCCGCGTTATAGCCGATTTTATAGCCGGGATGAGCGACAGGTATGCGTTGAAGCGCTACAGGGAGATCTATGGATTGTCGTGAGTATATTCGCCGTTTGAACGGGAACTTTTAGTTTTTTACTGATTTTACGCAGAAAGCGTAAAATCATCTCGAAATCTTGGATTTCGTAGCTTCAGGGGGTTGTAGGGCCGCACAGGCCCTGCCAAATTACGGGCTTTGCCCGGAATTTGCGTAATATCAGTTTTTAACTTTTCACTGCTTCAGCTGCAGCAGTGTCTGAAGCATCTGGTCGGATGTGGTGATTGTCTTCGAGTTTGCCTGAAAGCCTCTTTGTACTACGATCAGCTGTGTCAGAGAGCGGCTCAGGTCGACGTTCGACATCTCGAGCGACGAGGAGTTTATAAATCCGCGTCCACCGCTGTTGGCTTTTCCTATAATCGGATCTCCGGAGTTCGCGGACTGTATGAAGATGTTTCCGCCGTCGCTCATGAGACCTTCGTTGTTGGCGAATTTGGCCATCGCTATCTGTGCCAGACCGAACGAGCGGCCGTTGCTGAAAGAGCCGATCAGCGTACCGCTCTGGTCGATCCTGATACCGACGAGATCGCCGCCGGGAAAACCGTCCTGGCTTATACCCGCCGTTGAAGATTCGGAATCGTAGCTCGTGATTCCGTCGAATCCGTTGATCGTTCCGAACTTGAAGTCGATCTGCTGGTTCGGAGCGGAACCGTTGTTGGCGGTATAGGTTATGCCGGGAGGGTTGTACTGTGCGAGTGAACCGTCCGAGTTGAAGTCGATACTTCCGCCTTCGAGTATATTTTCGTTAGGGGCTATGGCTCCGGCGATAGTACCGGGCTGCGGAACGGATATGACATATGTCCAGGATGTTCCGCCTGTTGCGGTGAAACCTGTTTTTCTGAAGTCAAAGCGAACCGTATGTTTGGTTCCCAAAGAGTCGAATACATCTATACTCGAAGAGTGTACGGCCGCATCAATGGGCTGTGAGAGTTTTACGCTGGTCGTGTTTGCAGGAAGCAGACCTGCAAGAGAGCCGATGGCCTGCGTAAATAGCGGATTCTCCTGTGTATTTGCATCTACGATACTGGAGACAGAGATAGAGAGATCTCCTCCGGCCCCGCTGTTGCTCAATTCGAATTTCCCCTGCTCGTTGATTGTCATTGCCGCAGCTGCAGACTGTACCTGGGCAAGATCTTCGAGCTGGCGTCTTAGATCTTCTGTGGTCCTGAAATAGTTTGTAGAACCGTTGGCTGTATTTGTAGGGTTCGTAACCGCGGCAGGATCGTTGGTATATCTGAAAAGTACAGTTGTCGCTCCATTGTCGAAAGAGACCTGGATACCCTGTCCGCCAACTCCGCCTACGGGCGGCTGCAGGTTGAAGGCTTCTCCGTTTCCTGTAAAGAGGACACCGAAGTCGTCTGCATTTTTGCCGGCTGCGATATCTGCAGAGGAGTATGTGGGGGCTTTGTTCACAATGATGTTGCCGGAGTTCAGATTCGCTTTAAGCTGTATGAACGTCGTTGCATTTGCGGGAGTGGTGAGCCCCGGCGGTATGTTTATATCCTGAATAGGAGCGGTGGAGTCTATCTGGTTTGTGTCGGTATCTCTTACCCAGCCCTGAACAATGTAGCCGTTGTTGTCGACAAAATTTCCTTTTGCGTCGAACTTGAAGTCTCCGGCTCTTGTAAACTTCTGCGTCTTGCCGCCGTCACCGCTTACGATAAAGAAGCCGTCACCCTGTATCGCCACATCTGTATTTTTGTCCGTATTCTGTACCGATCCCTGCGAAAAGATGTGACTTACGTTCTGTATGGAGGTTCCCAGACCTATCTGCATCGGGTTCTTTCCGCCGAGTCCGCCTTGCGGTGCGGTGGCTATTTTGCTCGTCTGGCTCAGCAGATCGGCAAAGTTTGCACGGGAGTATTTGAAGCCGTTCGTGTTAACGTTGGCAAT
>CAYZMY010000099.1:0-4158 GCA_964479605.1 uncultured Campylobacterales bacterium
GAGTAGCGTGATCTTGCGATTGAACCTATTCATACGAAAGCTGCTGGAGAAGGTCTATCTCATCCAGTACGCGTCCGGTTCCTTTCGCTACGGCCAGAAGCGGCTCTTCTGCCACATAAACAGGCAGTTTGACGATATCGGAAAGATATTTGTCCAGCATCCTGATCAATGCGCCTCCGCCGGTAAGGACGATGCCGTTTTCTACGATGTCGCCGGCAAGATCCGGAGGTGTTATTTCCAAAATATCCTTCAAGGCATCCCCGATCTCCCTCAAAGGCTCCTTCATAGCCTCTCTCGCATCTTCGCTCGTAAGCTCTACCGAGCTCAAAAGGCCGCTCACCTGATCCCGCCCGTTTACCATCATAGTAAGCTCTTCACCTAGAGGAAGGGCGCTTCCGATCTCTATCTTTATCTCCTCGGCGACACGGTCTCCTATGAGAAGGTTGTATTTGCGTTTGACATAGTCGGCTATCGCCTGGTCTATTTTGTCACCGGCGGTACGTATGGATTTGCTTATGACAAGCCCTCCGAGCGAAACAACGCCGATCTCGGTAGTTCCGCCGCCGATGTCAACCACCAGGTTTCCGTGCGGCTCTTTTACCGGAAGTCCGGCACCTATGGCCGCAGCCATAGGCTCTTCGATAAGAAAGACTTCTCGCGCACCCGCATTTATAGCAGACTCGCGTACGGCCCTACGCTCTACCTGTGTCAACCCGAAAGGCACACAGACGATTATCCGGGGATGGATAAAGGTTTTTCTGTGGTGTGCCTTCTCTATGAAGTAGCGGATCATCTTTTCGGTTATGTCGAAATCTGCGATAACACCGTCTTTCATAGGTCGAACGGCCCTTATATTTCCCGGTGTCTTGCCCACCATCTCTTTAGCTTCCTGACCGACAGCCAGAACTTTTTCCCGGCCGAACTTGTCTGTCTGAATCGCCACTACGGACGGTTCGTTTATTATTATTCCGTTACCTTTGACCAATACTAGGGTATTGGCTGTACCGAGGTCAATCGACAAATCGTTGGAAAAGACACCTATCAGCTTGTTTATAAACATTTATGCACTCTTTTTGCTTTTTTTGACATAGAGCGGTTTGGCACCGCTTTTTACGACATCTTCTGTTATCACTATCTCATAGCCGGCATACTCCGGAAGGTCGAACATAATGTCGACCATCATCTCTTCTATGATCGAACGTAGCCCTCTCGCACCGGTTTTACGCTCGATCGCCTTTTCCGCAAGGGCTTCCAGAGCCGCTTTTTCGAATGTCAGCTCGACATCATCGATCGCGAAAAGTTTTTTGTACTGTCTGACCAGTGCATTTTTCGGTTCGGTCAAAATACGTACCATATCTTCTTTGGAAATTTCGTTAAGTACGGCCAGTACATGGAGCCTGCCTATGAGTTCGGGAATCAGTCCGTAGGAGACAAGGTCGTCAACTTCCACCTCGCTCAAAATGGCATCTTCGTCATTTTTGGATCGCTTCTCCTGGTCGAAACCCAGAACGTTACTGCCGAGACGCCGCTTGATTATGTCGGAGAGACCGTCGAACGCCCCGCCGCATATAAAGAGAATATTGGATGTATCGATCTGTATAAAATCCTGATTCGGGTGCTTTCTTCCCCCTTTGGGCGGAATATTTACAACGCTTCCTTCAATAATTTTCAGAAGTGCCTGCTGAACCCCTTCACCGGAGACATCTCTTGTTATGGATCGGTTTTCACTCATTCTGGATATCTTGTCCACTTCGTCTACGAAGACGATCCCCTGCTCGGCCTTTTTCACATCGCCGTCGGCAGCCTGAAGCAGCCTTGTGAGAATGTTTTCGACATCCTCTCCGACATATCCCGCCTCTGTAAGGCTGGTTGCATCGGCAATGGCTATAGGAACATCCAGAAATTTCGCGATAGACTGTGCCATCAGCGTTTTTCCGCTTCCGGTAGGCCCGACAAGAAGGATATTCGATTTGGATATCTCCGTATCGTCATCCTCCAAAACACCCTGTTTGAATATTCTCTTGTAGTGGTTATAGACCGCTACAGAGAGTACTTTTTTCGCACGCTCCTGTCCTATGACATACTGATCGAGAGCGGTTTTGAGCTCTTTTGGAGTCAACAGTTCCCTGTCAAGACCCTCCTCTTCCTCTTCAACCTCTCCAAAGAGAATTTTGTAGGCCGATACAACACAGTTTTTACAGATATAAACACTGTTTCCGGCCAGCAGCGGATTTTCCGGGCTCTCTTTTACACCGCAAAAGCTGCAACTTCTATTTGTCATCTATCATCCTCTCGTATGGAATGCCCCGTTTGGTTTCAAGCACGAAACGGCACAATGCTTTGACCTCTTCGCTTTCGGCGCTCTCGAGCAGCCGTTCGGCGCTCTCCTTGAGCGGTTTGCCTCTTTCGAAAAGCTCTTTGTAGGCTACACGCAGTTCATTTACGGTCTCGCGCGGCAGATTTCGCCTAAGGCCCGTCAGATTGAGACCCCGCAGTACGGCGCGGTTGCCTTCGGCAAGGCAGAAGGGCGGAACATCCTGGCTTAGGGCCGAAGCACCGGCTATCATAGCCAGATCGCCTATCTTCACGAACTGGTGGATCGGCGTCATACCGCCTACAACAACGCCGTTTCCAATCTCCACATGCCCGGCAAGCGTAGCCGCATTTGCGAAAATGCAGCGATTACCGATAATGCAGTCGTGCGCGACATGTACATACCCCATAAAGAGGTTATCGTCTCCGATTCTCGTTACGCTGCCGCCGCCTTCAGTACCCGGGTTTATCAGGGTGAACTCCCTGATCGTGTTGCGGTCTCCTATTATAAGCTTTACATCTTCACCGTGAAACTTCAGATCCTGCGGGATGGAGCCTACGACCGCATGAGAAAAGATGCGGCAATCTTTGCCGATAGTGGTGTCTCCGTCAATCCTTGCACACTGTCCGATTACGGTACGGTCGCCTATTTTGGCATCGGAGGAGATATATGCGAAGGGGCCTACTTCGACGCCTTCACCCAAAACGGCACCCTCTTCTATTACCGCATGCGGTGAAATTCCGGCCATTATTTGTCCACGATCATTGCTTTAAGCTCAGCTTCGGCGACCAGTTTGTCGTCAACGAAAGCTTTTCCGTCCAGAACCCAGATGGGGCCCTTCTGCTTTAAAACACCCAGTTTATATACCAGTCTGTCTCCGGGACGAACAGGGTTTCTGAATTTGCATTTGTCTATACTCATGAAATATACGACTTTGTCGGAAGTCCCTTCCTTGTCGTCGTCACTCATGCTCTCGAAAGCGAGTATTCCGCCCGCTTGCGCCATACCTTCGATAATCATCACTCCCGGATATATCGGGTGCCCCGGAAAGTGTCCCTCGAAAACCGGCTCGCTTATCGAAACATTTTTATACGCCTCTATAGCCTTCCCCTCGTCGCATGAAACTACACGGTCTACCAGCAAAAAAGGGTATCTGTGGGGAAGAATTTTCTGAATCTGTACCACATCCATCATGAGAAAAAAGTCCTTGGATTTAAAATTCTCTTATTTTATCACAATACGACTAATTTTTCTCTGACATCCGGGTATGTTTCGGATTCGATAAAAATTTCCATATTCCCTTCCGGAATATTTTGCAAAACGATAAGCGGCGAAAGATCCCAGGAACCCATTCCCACACTCTCTCGGACCGCCATATCGGTTTCAAGCGGAGGCGGCGAATAGATCAGTTCGCGCAGGCTCGAATAGCTGCTATCGGCAGCTCTGTTGTAGTGTTCGAGTGTAATCACTCTAATCTCTTCCCTGTTGAACCACCCTACACCATCTTCTATAAAATCGACTCTCCCCTTTGTATAGCGCCTTTTAAGTGTGGAGTACGGGAGAATGTAACTCGGCAGAACTCTCTTTTTCTGTTTTACCCAGCCGAAACGCAGACGGTAATTAAGAAACTTCTGCCTGAATATCCTGTATTCCTCTCCATTTTCCTCGAGCTCCAGCCGCCTTTCGTACATCTTCAGCCGCTCCTCTATAGAACCGGGAAGAGCCGTGCCGCAAAGTGGAGAGAAGAGCTCATCGGCAGGCATCTGCTGCTGTTTCCGCTGCTGTGAAAGTCCGTAGAGACAGCCGCAGTAGTCCTGGCGGTAGAGCCTCTCTTCTTTGCTTAT
>CAYZMY010000100.1:0-4153 GCA_964479605.1 uncultured Campylobacterales bacterium
ACTCTTTTTCAATCTGTCGAAGATCGACCATTGGCTTCCTTGAAGGTTGAGATAGTATCTATTTTTGCTTTTTTGCAAAACTCAATAATGCAATAGCAGCTATTTTACTCAAAATCTCTTTATGATCAGATATCGTCGCTCATATTGTATGCGGCGGCCGATACTATCGACGTGAAATAGACCATCCACATCAAAATCAGTATGAAGAGCGGAAACAGAACAAATGTAACGAGTGTAAAGCCCATTAGGATTGCCGCCCCGAACAGTACGATCATCCAGATAGTGACCAGCTTGAAATAAAATGCGGTGAAGGCTGCTTTCCAAAAAGTTGTGGAGAAGAGCATGAATACGGCATTGAATGCATCACCGAATGAGCGCTGCTGCAGAGCGTAACCGTAGACTATAGGCCACACATAGCTGAAAAAGAGTGAAGTTATGAGAACGAACAGAACTGCGGGCGATCCGGATGCGAAAATTTGAGCATAAAATGCAGACATCTGTTCAGGTGTGACATTGGGCCCAACCGGCTGCTGTATGTGCGCAACCATTTCAAAACCGCCTGTAAGCCAGAAAATAGCTGCGGTAATAAACATCATCACGATGGAGAAGAGAAGAAAACCCGTATAAAAACCGGTTGCCGGTGCCAGAAATTCGAAAGTAACTGAACGCTCATTTTCATTAGGCATCAGGCTTTTGAACGACTCTACATCACTGCTGGATCTTACACGGTCTGCTATCCAGTATCCCATTGAATAGAGCACTATAGACTGAAGTACACCGAATAAGATCCCTACAATGGGTATAAGCTGTAAAACAGAGAGAATTATCAGTGCCAGAGCCACAATGGCCGTATTTTTCCAGTTTCCGCTCAATGCTGCCCAACTGTAGGCCATTGCACTGTTTATCGGATGGTTTATAAGGTTTTCATCGGTGAATATCTTCATCGGCAATCCTTTGCTTGCGGGATTTATTTCAAGAGCAATTCTACACCGTTTTAGATAAAGGGCACCTCTAATAACCCTCTGAGATCCGTATAGGGTTATTAGAGGTGCCCTACATAGTGTGTTATAGGGAGATCGGACATTTTAGCCGTAGAGACGTTTGAAAAGCGCCATACCGAATATTGTCGCAGTGATACATAAAACGGCATTGAGTGTCACGTTGGCTGCAGCCCGTCCCCAAAGTCCGCTTTGAAGCATCGTAACCGTCTCCAGAGAGAAGGTGGAAAATGTAGTCAGAGCTCCGAGAAGTCCGGTTATGACCAGCGCCTTTTGGTGCGGTGCCACCACATTTTCGAAATACAAAACAGCGAAGCCGATTATGAAACTTCCTATAATGTTTACGCTCAGGGTTCCGACCGGAAAGAGCGATGTGGAAAATTTCTGTACCCATCCGCTGACCAGATAGCGCAATATAGCGCCCGCAAATCCTCCGGCTCCGATAGCCAGCAGCAGTGAAACCTGCACTACTTTTCTCCAAAACCCGGATGTTTGTAGGATATCACTTCGACATCGCTCATAGTTACAAGCCCCTCTTCGATAAGCCCGTTTGCAGTCTCCATAAATCCTGAAATCTTCTCCTCGGTGTCTATAATCTCAACAATCAGCGGCAGTTTCTGCTTTAAAACCCATACATTGAAAGCGTGTACCTGCGAATGGGCCCCGATGCCGGCCACCGCTTTGATGACCGTGGCACCGGCGATCCCGCTCTCCTTCGCCTTTTGCAAAAGAACCTCCCAAAGAGGCCTGCCTTCGAATGTATCTTCGTTGCCGATGTAAATTTTGAGAAGTTTTCGTTTTCCGAGGTAGCGTTTCACTTGATGCTCCTATCTGCTGCAGGATATTTCAAAGACCGCATCATTTACACGTTCCATCGTATCGGCAGCCTCTTTTTTTGCCGCTTCATTGCCCTTTTCTATGATATCGTCAATCACTTTGTCGTCAAGAGTAGCTCTTCGTTCGCGTATCGGTTCCAGCAGCAGTTCTATGCTCTGTGCACATATCTTTTTGCAGTCGACGCATCCTATCGTACCTGCACGGCAGTCCGCATCGATCTTTTGGACAGTTGCATCATCGGTCAGCGCCTTGTGATAGTCAAATACAAGACATACATCCGGATCACCCGGATCGTTACGGCGTACGCGCTGCGGATCGGTTTTTGCCGCTCGAAGTTTTTGCCATACCTCTTCGGGTGTGTCGCTGAGGTATATAGCATTGTTGTAGCTTTTGCTCATTTTCCTTCCGTCCAGCCCGGGAAGGCGGGAGAGAGCTGTAAGCATCTCTTTCGGTTCCTTGAATATTTCGCATCCGAAAAGGTGGTGGAAGCGGCGGACAATCTCACGAGCTATTTCGAGGTGGGGCCTCTGGTCTTCACCGATCGGAACGGCGTCTGCATTGTAGATAATGATATCGGCGGTCTGAAGCACGGGATAGGTCAGAAATCCTGCCGTATGAATCTCTTTGTGCTGCATCTGCTCTAGCTGGTCTTTGTATGTCGGGTTTCTCTCAAGCCATCCGAGCGGCGTTATCATGTTCAGCAGCACATAGAGTTCGGCATGCTGTTTGACGGCACTCTGCACAAAGAGTGTAGAGCGCTCCGGATCGATGCCTGCCGCAATCCACTCTTTTACGAGATCCCGCCCGAGAGCTTTCAGATTGAGCTTCTCTTCGTAGCTTGTCGAAAGAGCATGCCAGTCCGCGACAAAAAAGTGGCAGTCGTTATTCTCCTGCAGCTGAATCCAGTTTTTCAAAACGCCAAGGTAGTGGCCAAGGTGTAGTTTTCCGGTCGGCCGCATGCCGCTTACGATTCGCATTCTGTAGAGTCCTTCTCGATTTTTAGGCAATTATACCCGATCATCATTTTAGTGTGGTTTAATCGACATCCTAATACAATTCAGGTAGATTCGATACACAGAAAATATTTAAGCAAAGGCTGCAGATGAATTTGGAGAAGGTGATTTCGGGATTTTTCATTATCCTGGCTCTTACGATGAACTTCGGCTTTTTCTATGGAGATCCCACCGTACTGGAGCAGCATAACCGTTATGAGCTTTTTGTCGCGATTATCGTAAACCTGATAGCCACCATCTACAAACTGGGAGACAAAACCCACCTCGGTGCCGTGCTCCTTGCCACAAGCCTGGTCGCCGACATACAGCTTATCGCCGCAGCATCCGTCTGGGCGCTCGGTGAGTATGTTACAGGTCTCAATACGGAAGCGGTGACCGCCATAGTGTCACTCTCGGGCGGCGCTCTTTTGGCGAACATTGTCTCGGTCGTTCTATTTACCGGAGATGTGCTGAAGTCGAAGAGGTAGACCAAATTGCGCAACAATTCGCTCTATCTGATTATCAAGCGTATGCGTACGCCGATGTACGTGCTGATAGCCACCTTTTCGATCTCTATTCTGGGTATGGTTCTGATACCCGGGGTGGATGATCAGGGGAGACCCTACCACCTCAGTTTCTTTGACGCTTTCTATTTCGTATCATACATGGCCACTACCATCGGTTTCGGCGAGAGCCCCTACCAGTTTACATATCCGCAGAAACTGTGGGTGGGGTTTACCATCTACCTTACCGTCATCGGCTGGCTCTACGCCATCGGCTCCATCATAACGCTCGTACAGGATAAAGTCCTTGCTGCGCAGATAGCGCTTGCGCAGTTCCAGAGGAAAATCAAGAAGATGGACGAGCCCTTTATCATCTTCGTCGGTTACAACTCTATGACGAAAGCGATTATCGACAGGCTCACGAGCGAGGGTGTACGAAGTGTCATCATAGAGAAGAACGAAGAGAAGATAAAGCTGCTTGCACTGGAGAACTACTCAATCGAGGTGCCGGCGCTGGTCGGCGATATAAGAGACCCGAACGTATTTAGAACCGCCGGAATACACAAGCACAACTGCAAGGCGGTAGTTTCACTCTTCAACGATGACGTAATGAACCTTCATGTGGCTCTTTCGGCCAAACTGATGAACAAACATGTTACGGTCATAGTGGAGGCGACCGAAGAGGAGTATGCGCAGAACCTCAAGACAATCGGTGCGGATATCGTCGAAAACCCGTTCAAGATTATCGCAAAAAGGATATATCTTTCGCTTAAATCGCCATCCCTTCTCATGCTTGAGCAGTGGGTATACGGTGATCCGCTGG
>CAYZMY010000101.1:0-4120 GCA_964479605.1 uncultured Campylobacterales bacterium
TAGGGTAAAAAAGGCTCTTACCGTTTATCTTGACGGATTTTTGCAAAAGAAGAAAATCGTAGTAAACGGCTGTCAACAGATTTTTTTGAAGCAGAAAGGGAGAGTCTACAGAACTGAAGCCTCCTATCTTCTGGCACACGGTGTACCGGCAAAAAATATCGATACTCCCAACGTATGCGGAAATACAATGGATGAAGTCGAATGGATAAAAAGATATATGCTGGAACACAAATACCGTTCGCTCATCATAGTTACCGACCCGCCGCATACCCGCCGGGTCAGAATGCTGACAAAAATTGCCGGTTACAGCGAAAATGGTATCAAAGTGATCTTTGTCGGAGCGGATGTACCGTGGTGGAATAGGGCGAAATACTATGAAGATATGCAGGCTTTGCGGTATGTGGTTTTTGAAACCATCAAAATACCTTTTAACTATCTGGCATACGCTGTTGTAGAAAAACTGGGGCTAAGACCCTTCATAAGCAGACATTTCCAGGGCACGATATGGTGGATGAAGGAGAAAATTACAAACTTTCTAAACGCCTTGTAATCACTTTAAAGAGCAGACTCTCTTCACCTTCACCAATGAAAAGTTTTTAGATTCATCGACTAGCACAACCTCATGATGACATCGGCCGTTTTCACCATACAGCTTGTCATACATGTCTAAAATTTTAGCGTTCATCTCTTCGTCCATATCTTTCGAGCCGACAAATACCGACTCTGCACTTATGAGATAGTCGTAATATGCGGCATATTTGCCGCCGGAACCTTTGCCGATATTATGAGATCTGTAAAAAAACGGGTGTCTGGACATCCAGCCTGCAGGCAGAATATAGTTGGATATCCAGTTTTCTTCATCAAACATTCTATTTTGCGATAGTGCATCCACAAAAGCGGAATTCACCTTTACGGGAAAACCCAAGCCCGGTTCGTACATATAGTCATGTTTTTTCATCAACTCTACAAGTTCACGCTCATGTTCGAGTGCCTTAGGCTGATGCATCCTGTTGTATATCGGAAGATCTATAATCAGTGCTACAGTTGCCGCAAAAAACATGGCATAAATCTCTTTTGTTTTTCCAAGCTTTAGTAGGTCGTTGACCAAAAAAATCATCCATAAAAATATTAGAGGGTAAGTAACTCTGTTGACATCCCGAATGAATAAAAGTGTAAAAAAGCCTATTATATAAACAACATACAACACCTTCTTTCTGCGGCTCATCTGTGCATAAAACAGAAGGTAAAAAGTAACTAAAAGCAGGATCAGCAATATTTTATGGTGGTAAAGTTCACTTAAAACATGCCGCAGTTTCATATGGGTAAGCCGGTACACTACGACATCGAGTTCAGATCCCGCCGCTGCCATAATTTTTTTGGAAGGCAGAAGCGATTCATCCTGAGCATACCATGAGTTTGCAATCAGATTTTCGCTCTCACTCATGATACCCTTTTCATCTTTTCCATGAAGATCGGTAAAATATACCCTGGCATGGTAAAAGTCGAGCCAGTTTTGATATGCTCCATCCAGTTTTGGAGAATATATGTTTGCGGCAACCGCCAAAATCAGAAAAGATACAGCAATAAAACGTTTTTTTGTAAAGTATTTTCTATCGAAAAACATTGCATAACCCACTGCAAGCAGAGGCAGTACTGAAAGTACAATAGTGTCCCGAAGTAGCGAAGCAAACAGAAAAAAGGCCCAGAATGCAATCTGATGCCGCTTGACCAACGGCATGGCAAGGACGATCAGCAGCAGAGTCAAGAACGTAATTGTTATATTCATCCAGGCAAAAAGCAGAACTACAAATCCGAATAGAATCATGGAAATACGGATGCCCCTATTTTCCATACGTGAAATATAATAGGCGTACAGTGCGATCGCTGCTTCCATATAGAGAAAAAATGTCCAGCTCAGCCACTGCACTTGTGGAAAATGCCCATAAAGATAGGCCAGTACGGAAGAGAGTGGATAGCTCATTATCAACGTTCTGTTTTCACCGTTATAGAGAAACTCTCTAAGATATGGGTCGTCGATAGTGCCCAGATAACTCAGATTCAGTTTTATCAAAACGACGGAAAACAGGGTAAAAACAAGAAACAGAACTAGCCATACTCTATTTTCCTTTTCAGCCTCCCTGTTTAAGGCAACAGTTTTCGGTATCAAAATCTACTCCACACTCTTTTCTATGATGAAACGGGGACGAGATTTGGTCTCCATATACATTTTACCGATATACTCACCGATAATACCGATGGAGAGAACCTGGATTCCGCCTATAAAATAGATGGGCAAAACGGTCGATGCCCAGCCCGGTATCGCATCGTCTGTAAAATATTTGACCCAGAATGCCCAGCCCGTCATAAAAAGAGTAGCGACAAATATTAAAAAACCGGTATAGGTAATCAGGCGCAGAGGAAAGACCGAGAAAGAGGTGATTCCGTTTAGCGCAAAGCCGATCATTTTCCGTAAGGTAAATTTGGAAACACCTTTTTTGCGCTCACTCAGATCATATTCGACCGTAGAGGAAGGAAACCCTATCAGGGGTATGATCCCTCTCAAAAAGAGATTAACCTCGTTAAAATCCCTCAGATGCTCCAGCACCTCTTTTGAAAGCAGTCTGAAATCTGCATGATTATAGACAATTTTCACACCCATGAACTTCATAAACATATAGAACGATTCTGCCGTAAAACGCTTGAACCCGCTGTCTGCTTCACGGTTTTTTTTCACCCCGTATACGACCTTGAAACCTTCACGGTATCTGTCGACCATTGTCTCTATTACCGAAATATCATCCTGTAAATCGGCATCTATCGTTATGACAGCATCGGCATCCGTAGAGAAAAGTCCCGCCAAAAGCGCATTTTGGTGTCCGAAGTTGCGCGAGAGTTTGATGCCGCAGATTTCAGGATGAGCCGAATGGAGCTTCTCTATAACCTCCCACGTCCTGTCTCTGCTACCGTCATCTACAAAACAGATTTTACTGTTTGTGTCAATCTTATCTTCATCGACAAGCTTTTTCATAAGTGGCAAAAGTCTCTGTGCGGTCTCTTCAAGCACCTCTTCTTCATTGTAACAGGGCAAAACGATTACAAGTTTCAACTGCTCTCCTTTCATCAGAGCGAAGAGTCCAGCAGGGCTTTCATCTCCAGCCTTCTCTCGGGGGATGTTCTGTACACTTTCTCGTCAGGGTCGTAAAAATCGACACTCTCATCCAACGCGGGATCGCCCGGGTGAACCATGATTTCGTAGAATTCTCCGCTGTTTGCAATTTTTTCTATAGCGCTTTTTGTTATTCCGCCGGTATAGAGAATCGAAAAAAACTTTGCACCGCCGCCAAGATCTTTCCTGCTGCGGTTATAGTCGGAAAAACTTTTCAATAGCAGATATTTTACAATGCCGCCGTTGGAAAAAACATGAAAGCTGCGCCCGATTTTTAGAGAGTCTACAATGTTTTCGTTTATGAGCCTCACCCTCTCTATGCCGTGCTTTTGCGCAAGCTTGACAACTACGGAGTAGATTGCGGGAATCATATGGACATGCCTGTGGCTGTCGAGGTGTGTTATTTCAATCCCGCCTCTTTTTACTCTCTCTATCTGCGCCTCGAACTCCTCTTCGATCTCTTTGACGATATTTCCGCCGGCGGCTGTTTTGCGCAGCAGTGAGACAAAACCGTTGTTCAGCAAACCGTTTTCATCATGCAAAGAGGAGCCTCTTTTGAGCGCTTTTGCGTAAGATAGATTAAGATGCACCCCTATTTTTCCGATTCCGCGCTTTTGAAGTCCCTCCAGTGCATCTTCAAAGTAGTCCGCATTGCTCATTATGCTCGCATCAGTTATTTTTCCCGCATCGAAGCATTCGAAAACGGCACTATTTGTGCCCGGGCTCATACCCAGGTCATCCGCATTGATGATTAGCCTACCCCTCTTGCCTGCGTACGACACGGTACCCTTCTATGTAGAGTTCATCGATATTGCAGTCTATAAAATCCAAAAGAGCGTCTTCGGCGGTGTGCACTATGGTTCGGCCGTGAAGATTGAAAGAGGTGTTTATGACCACCCCGAATCCGGTCTCTTTTTTTACCTCTTTGAGCAGTCTGTAGTAGTTCGGGTTGTC
>CAYZMY010000102.1:0-4097 GCA_964479605.1 uncultured Campylobacterales bacterium
GATGACACCGGATGACAAACAGAAAATGATGTCGGAGATGATGCCCAAAATGATGGAAGGAATGAATATGATGGATATGATGCCCAAAATGATGATGAATATGATGGGAGAGAGCAAAGGCGACATGATGCAAATGTGCAGGAGCAAAATGGGAGAGTCAGGTATGCCGGAGATGATGAGTGAGATGATGCCGAAATGCCTGAACATGATGCTTCCGAAACTCTCCAAAGAGAGAAGGAGAGACTTTGTGCTGAAGGTGACATCGATACTGCTGCAGCAGGGATGCAAAGATCTTTCCGAAAATGAAAAGGCCGATTTTATGAAAAAAATAGATGAATTGGTAAAAAGTATAAGCGAAAAGGAATTTGAGGAAAGTTGAGTGCTTTCATTATTACCCCAATAGCCCCCAAAGTAATGATGCCCAAACCTGCCGGAAATTGCAGATCGATCGCTGCTTTTGTAGTTTTATGGAATATTCTATGAGCTTTATTTGCAACTGCTCTCCCCTTTTTCATCACAGAGTCTGCTGCGACACCATATACAGTTACAGTCGATATGGTTACAGGATACATCTTTGCGACGGCTCTCGTAATGTCTGCTTGCCCAGGGATAGAGCAGCTTTTTCATCCATGAAGGGCCGTACTGTTTTCTCATCGATGTATGCAGATCCTTTCTCGAAGCGACAAGACCCAGGAAATAACCGTAGAAGCGATTGTCGATGAGATCGTAAAGTGCCCGGTTGACTACGGAGGTTTCCATTTGGGCTTTAAGCCCTTTTTTCCAGAGTCTGTCGTAGTCTTTGCCGCTGAGCAGACTTTCAGCTGCAAGAATACCGGAATATATGGCCAGACGCATGCCGAATCCCCATAAAGTATCCTGAAAACCGGCATGTTCTCCAACGAGCGGATGACGGCCGCTGTAAGCACTTTCGGGCAGACGGAAATTTCCGTAGCCGCCGTGGGGTTTTGGATCCTGCATCTTCAATCCAACCCTTTTTTCAAATGCTTCCACCGTCCGTTTCACATAGAGCTTTTCGTTTTTGAAATCGGAAAACATACAGCTTTTGACTGTGCCTCTGCCGTTCATTACAAGAAGATAGGCATAGCCTTTGGGAGCCAGGGTGTCATCGCATATTACCCAGTATCCATCCGGCATATCCGTGCCGAAGTGGTATCCTACGGCAATGGCGTCAGCCGCTTTCGGTCCCGCTGCGAGTATACCTTCGTTTTCCATCTTTTCAAGACGGCTCTTGAATCTTACCTCAACACCCAAAGAGAGCGCCTGCTCGAGCAGGGCACTGTCGAGTGTACCGGAACCGGGCCCACGTTCGATCAAATAAAACAGCGGTCTGTCCGTTTTGACTTCATAGGATTTGCCGGATGGACCGTAAAGAGTACCTTCCCTGCACGGCACAGCATTGAAATCTGTTGTCAATCCTTTTTCTTTCAGTACATTTAAAACATCTTCTTCTTCGGTCCAGTTTTCAAGTCCCTGAAAATCGCCGTCGAAACGGTAACCCACTTTATCATGCATCTCATGCAGCACAACACGGCGCCCGGCCTGAGCCAGCTTTATAGCAGCCGCCAGTCCCGCAACTCCTGCACCGGCAATCTCTATCGCTTCATCCGAAGCGCTGTTTATGATACTCTTCATCGGCAGCTCCTTTGTCGACTTTTATTTCACAGGTGCAGATGCGTTCTGAAATAGAGCTCGATATCTTCATAGATATTCCCTTTTTCATCTCTGTAAAAGAGGTCTGAAGTGCTTAGCTCATCGATAGATTTTTTACCCATGATCGCCAGCAGGCCGACAACACCTTCGATCAGCCTGTCGTGATAATTGGCGATGTGACGCGATTTTTGCTCGACCAGAAACGATGCACGCTTGCGTCTGTCCTGTGTTGCCAGCCCTACAGGGCACTGGCCGTTTGCACCGCTGCACTCTCTGGCGCGGATGCATCCGGCACTCATCATGAAACCGCGGGCGATTCCTACATAATCTGCACCAAGAGCCATAAGAACCACAACATCATCCGGCGTCAGCACTTTTTCGCTGCCGATGAGCCTGACATGCCTGCGCACGCCGGCATCTGTGAGTACTCTGTCGACTACGTAGACCGCTTCCCTGACCGGCCATCCTACAGCCATCATCGTCTCGAGAGGCGCCGCACCGGAGCCGCCGTCGCCGCCGTCGACAGTCAAAAAATCGGGATAGGCGGATGAACCGGCTTCGATCCTCTGCCCGATCAGTGCCGCGACCGGCTCTATATCCTCTTTCGAGGAGATAACGATCTTTATGCCCGCCGGTTTCCCGGAGATCGTTTTCAGTCGGCCTACAAAATCGAAAAGCTGTTCGAGCGAATCGTAGTAAGGAAAACGGTTCGGGCTGAAAAGATCTTTGTGAGCCTCGATACCGCGGTACCATGCGATTGCTTCGCTAACCTTGCCGGCAAGGAGCTTTCCTCCGGTCTGCTTGGCCCCCTGAGCTAGTTTCACTTCACTCATCCTGCAAAATCTCATCACTTTGGCAAAACGTGCCTCATCGAAATCTCCATCTCTATCTTTAACTCCGTAGAGTCCGCTGCCGATCTGAAAAATAATATCCGGCAGATCCGGCGGTACCTCCCTCGGAAACTCTTCAAACGGTGTTTCCCACCGTATGCGGAAACATGCCATATGTCTTTCATCATGCAAAAAGGTCTCTTCCTCTTTTTTCGGAAGGATTAGTGAACGGTAGAGTTTCACGGCGATGGAACGGTTTAAAAAGAGCCTTACCGCCCTGTATACCGAACGCGCGAAGAGTGTCCCTTTTCGTGTCTCCAGCCAGGTCTGGTTCTGCGGATTGCACTGATGAGATGCGAAAAAGTTGGTGGTCAAACCTCCCTCCCCCGTATTTATGGGAAAGCCGCCGAGCTTCGCACCTTTCGCGAAAGCCTGTGTCCCTTCCGGAGAGATCGCACCGTCGCTCATGGCACTACGCCCGATGATGGAAGATGCGACGAACGGATGCTCTGCAGTTGGGCCGAAAGTAACTTTGAAACTGTTTTGGACCTCTTCCCTGTTCAGCACCCTGGAAGCATTTTTCAGGCCGAATATCCCTTTTTTGATCGGCTGTCCCGGTGAAAACGAGGAGATAAGCGGTTTTCCTTCGGCTGCATTGTATACCCACTTGACCTTGTCGAAGCTCTCATAAAACTTCTCGTCACCGAAATATTGGCGCATCGGGTCGCGTATGAGATAGAAAAAGTATCGCATCCGGCCGATCAGCGGATAGTTGATGAGCAACTGGTTCTGCCGCTGTACGAAGCGGTCGTAGATATAGATCGCGATCGCCGCTATAACGAAGAGCACGGCAGCCACCTGAAGAGATAGCCAAAGCCATGTCGTAGTTACGCTGTTGGCACTGCGGGAGAATTCGAGCAGCTCTTCCAATCACGCCTCCTCTTTGAATATCACCCTGTCGAGACTGAAACGTCCCCCGCCGTGCGCAAGCAGAACAAAGAGCATTATGAAGTAGTAGAGCGGTATCTCGAAACCGTTGTCTCCTGCGGAAAATCCGTGCGGAAGATGGACCGTCACTATAGCCACGACCATAACTACCATCAGAGGAATGGATATGAGTCTCGTGAAGAGTCCGAGTGTCAGCAGTATCACGCCTGCAAGCTCCGTCGTAGCGGCCATATAGGCGTTGAGTGCAGGAAACGGCATACCCATCGAACCGAACCACTTGGCGACAGAGTCTATGTCGCTCCATTTCATCATAGCCGGCCCGTAAAACCCGTATGCAAGAATCAGCCGTACCGCCAGCAGGGAAACACTTTTAAAATAGCCTGCCAGTCGGGAAAATTCGATGTATGCCTGTTTGAGTACCATCTTCGATCCTTTTTACTATTTCCTAAGCGCACCGTTCAAACGGAACAGATTTATATTACGATTCTATTGATAGTGTGTGCAAGAAGTGTGCAGAAAGGGAAAAGTCGGGGAAAAGCCTGATAAAATGAGTGCCGATATCAGGCATATTGGAGTTTGAAGAGACGGCTCAGAGCCTCTTTACAATAGCATCTATCTGGCGTCGGTGGACTATCTGGTGAACCATTC
>CAYZMY010000103.1:0-4076 GCA_964479605.1 uncultured Campylobacterales bacterium
GACAAGAAAAAAGAGATATTCGATGACGATATAAGAATGCTTATCGCGAGTGAGATTACCAATATTCCTCAGGCATTCGAGCTTGTCGGGCTTCAGATTGCGGACTGCTCCGCAGGGGTTCCAAGTGCGGCCGTAACGATACGTCACAAAGAGAGAACCATCACCGATGCCGGTATAGGCGACGGTACTATAGATGCGATTTTCAAGACTATAGATCGCATAAGCGGCTACGCAGGCGTGCTTAAAGATTATAGGGTGGAGGCTGTAAGCCAGGGCAAAGATGCACTGGCGAAGGTGGTTGTAAATGTGCAGTTTAATGAGAGCAAAACTGCCGTTATCGGCCACGGACTGAGCATAGACACAATGCTCGCCAGTGCAAAAGCCTATATCGGGGCGCTAAACAGCTATCTTTCGATGCTGCCTTCAGATTGCACTATCGAGAGCTGTGAGGGGGTTTAAAGCCTCCTTACTCTTTCCCCATCCCGGTTATATAGAAGTCGAAATACTCAGATCTGAATACGCCGTTGGGAATCTTTGCAAACTGAATCGCCGCAGCATCGCTGTTTCCCTGCTCCAGGTACAAAAGCCCGAGTGCGTAACGGCTCTCGAGATTGTTGGGATCGGTCATCTTCGCAAGTTCAAGAAGTGCTGAAGCGTTTGCAGGGTGTCCGGCCCCCACTGAAGCAACAGCTGCGAGGAAAAGTGTACGGCTGTCCTGATGCTTATACTCGTCCACCAGCTGGTTAAACAGAACATACGCCTCTTCGAACTGGCGAAGATAGATATCGCTTAGTCCCAGCGATTCTATTATGCCGGCAGGATCTTGCTGCTCTTCAAGCAGTTTCTGCTCACTTAGCTGTTTGAATCTGTAGAGAGTACCCGTAATAAAGCGTAAAGCGATGTAGTTCTCTCTTGTGAATGCGCTGCCGTAGTAGACGGCATCCAGATTCATCGGTCTCTTTTTCAGGTAGAGTCTGGCTTTTGAGCTGAATGCTTTGACTCCCAGGTCTTTGTATGTAATCTCAAGATAGAGCAGATGTGCCAGCACATCCTGGGGCATCGTATCGCGCAGTTTGCGCACTTTCTCTTTTGCTTCATCCCACATCTGTTGATTTGCCGCTGCCAGAGTGTCCATCAGCAGATATATGGGTCTGTTGTCGTGCGGCGTCTGCAGCCACTTCGAAGCACCGGCGTAATTCCCCTGATAGAAATAGAGAAGATACTGGTAGAATTTTTCTCTGGTATCCGGATTTTCTATCTGTTTCAAATCTTCAAGTACAAATTTTTCCACCTGCGGGATCACCTTCCCGGTAAAGGTTTCACACATAAGCGAGAAGATGGCAGAGAGGTAGTTGGAGGAGTCGAGGTGGTAGCTTCTGAGGAAATGTTCGTTGGCTTTTGTAAAGTTTCCGAGCTGTGCATAGGTGAGGCCGAGATTATAGTGAAGGATAGAGTGGTTGGGAAAGCTTTTCAGGGCCTCTTTCAAAAGGGTATTCGCTTTTTGCAGACGGTTCTCTATAGCCGCTTTGATAGCTTTTGATATGAGGAGGTTGACACCGGAAATCTTTGAGCTTCTTGAGAGGTATTTCGAAGCTTCGGACTCTTCGTCTACATATATGGACGCATTCCCTTTTTTGATGTAGTTTATTGTCTGATGGGCGTTAAAGACTTTGAATGGGGCAAACTCGAACATGAGTCTGAAAGCAGTTGGAGCGGTAATCATATTTTCGGCGGAGAACCGTTTTTGTGCCGCGTCTATATCGTAAACAGAAGGGTGAAGACGTGTTTTTATCGGGTAAAGATCCAGCCCTCTGCCTTTGAAGTCGGTTTTAAGTTCATGCAGAATTTTGGAAGCGCTCTGCGGCCTCTGGTTTTTAAGATCTACGAGTGCAAGAGCTTTTTTGCTTTTTATAGGGTATTTGGACTCTTCCGCCGCTTTTTTGAGATACTCTGATGCAAGCGTGTATTCCCCTACGCGGGCATAAAGCTGTCCAAGGAACAAAAAGTCCTGTACACCGGTACTTCTCTCCAGCAGATCGATAGATTTTAGAGGACGGTCGAAAATCGTATAGCTTACTGCTCCAAGGTGGTCAAGCTCTTTTCTGTAGGCATCCGATGCCGGGTGTTTTATTGCGCTGAGAATCTCGAAAAAGTTGCCCCTGTAGTAGTTGACGACAGCGTAGAGGTAGCTGTACAGGGAGGAGTTGAAGCTCTCTGGCAGATAGGCCTCGGCCAGTTGCAGGTAGTATTCGAAGCGTTTCGGATCTTTAAGATGCAGTGCGCAGGCCGCCGCATTGAGTGCGCTTATTGTACGGTTTTCACCGTTTTCGATAGCTTTTTTGAATGAGCGGATCGCCTCTTTGTAGTGCGACTGTTTCATCTGTGCCACACCGAGATTGTAGTTTGATATCGAAGCACTGTAGGTTGCGATCTGTTCAAAGAGCCCGAGAGCCTCTTTCTTATCGCCTTTTGCATAGAGAATGTTTGCTTTTTTGATCATCCTCTCAAGCTGTGACTGTGCTGCAAGCGGTTTTATCTTCTCTGCCGATTTTATCTTTTTGGCCAGTTCGGAAGCGTTGAAATCCTCTGTGCTCGGACTTTTTTCTTTGGCAAAAAAGAGTACAAGCAGCACTATAAGAAGAATAATCGCGCCGCCGAGGCCGCCAAGAAGTGCAAAAAGAAGTTTTCTGTTCCTGTTCGTCTGTTCCTTTTTGCCCTGTTCGTCTTCATTCTGCTGTGAAGATGAAGAGGCCTCCTGAGCCTCTTCGTCGAGTATGATTACCTCTTCATCAGCCACGAATCATCTCCTACAGATAGGCTCTCAGAGCTTCCGGAATCAGGATAGAACCATCCTCTTGCTGGTAATTTTCCATGATAGCGATCAGAGTCCGGCCTACCGCAAGACTGGAGCCGTTTAGCGAATGGGCCAGCCGATTTTTCTTCTCCTTTTTGTAGCGGATTTTTGCTCGGCGTGCCTGAAAATCCCTTGTATTGGATATTGAGCTGATCTCCCTGTATTTCCCCTGTCCCGGAAGCCACACTTCCAGATCGACAGTTTTTGCGGCGCTGAACCCCATGTCGCCCGCACAAAGGAGCATTTTTCTGTGGGGAAGCCCCAAAGAGGTCAGCAGATCGGAAGCGCATGAGACCATCTCTTCGAATATTTCGTCACTCTGCTCCTCGGTCGTGATGCAGACAAGCTCCACCTTGTCGAACTGGTGCTGCCGTATCATACCTCTGGTGTCTCTTCCGGCTGAACCCGCCTCTTTTCTGAAGCACGGAGTGTAGGAAGTGAGCCGAATCGGAAGATCTTCAACTTTGAGAATTTCGTCTCTGAAAAGATTGGTCACCGGAACTTCCGCCGTGGGAATCATGTATAGATCCTCTCCCTCTATTTTGAAGAGGTCATCGGCAAATTTGGGCAGTTGGCCCGTTCCGAAGAGTGACTCGGGGTTGGCCATGAAAGGTACGCAGACCTCTTCGAATCCGCGGTTGCGGTTGAAATCGAGCATGTAGTTTATCAGGGCCCTCTCAAGTCTTGCCCCTTCGTATCTCAGGGCACTGAAACGGCTCTTTGCGATCTTTACGCCTCTTTCGAAATCGATCCAGCCGTTGGCTTCTGCCAGTTCCCAGTGCTCTTTCGGGGTGAAAGAGAAGTTATTGGGCTCCAGAATCCGTTCAAGCTCTACATTATCGTCTTCGCTCTCTCCATCCGGTACGTCGGGATCTGGAATGTTGGGAATTGCGGAGGCGAGCTCAAACAGGCGCTCTTCAAGAAGCCTGAGCTCCTCATTCAGAGTAGAGATTCTCTCCTTGTTTTCGGCAACCTCTCTCTGCAGCTGCGTAATATCTTTTCCCTCTTTTTTGTACTGTCCGAAAAGCCTGCTCATTCTGTTCTGTTCGGCCTGCGCCGCTTCCAGCCTTTTTTGAACATCTTTTTTCTCTTCGAAGAGGACTTTCAGTTTTTCCAGCGTCTTTTCATCAACACCGCGCCGTTTCAAAGCGGCAGCTACGGTATTGAACTCTTTTTCAATCTGTCGAAGATCGACCATTGGCTTCCTTGAAGGTTGAGATAG
>CAYZMY010000104.1:0-4059 GCA_964479605.1 uncultured Campylobacterales bacterium
CTTGAGATTCGGAGTAGAGCATCAGTTACACATCCAGGTGTTTGACATCCTTGGCATGCTCTTCGATATATTGACGGCGCGGTTCTACCTCATCGCCCATAAAGAGAGTAAAGACGTCGCTGGCTTCTTCCGCATCGTCGATGGCGACTTTCAGAAGACGGCGGTTTTCAGGGTTCATGGTCGTCTCCCACAGCTGCTCCGGATTCATTTCACCAAGACCTTTGTAGCGCTGAATATAGGCCCCTTTTTTCGCACTCTTTTCAATTTCGTCAAGCATATCGAGAAGATCTTTCCCCTCGAATATGGATAGATCACGGTCACTTATCTTTTCGAAAATGTATCTTGCCTCATTATAAAAAGGATTTGTAAAGAGCTGGTCGTCTATAAGTATCTCTTCGAGTCCCTCGTCTGTCTGAACATAGAGATGGATAGACTCTTCGCTGACATGCTTGTTCAGAATATTGTAGCCGTGAGCATCCAGATAGACTCTTATCTCTTCAAAAAGCGCCTGATTGTCGAGTGCAAGCAGATCGGGATGTTCTATGAGATAGCGGACTATTTCAACAAGGGAGAACCGCTTGTCGAGCTCTTTGAGAGTCATTCTGTAGAAGGCTACAAGTTTGAAAAGCTCGGTTAGATCTTTTGTGCCCATCCCCTGTACATCGAGCGCATCTATACCTCTTTCTATAAGAAATTCGTTCATAACCTTGTCGTCTTTGAGATATATCTCCTGCTTCCCTTTTTTGTATCTGTAAAGAGGAGGCTGGGCGATGTAGAGGTAGCCCTCTTCGATGACCGGTTTGAGAAATCTGAAGAAGAATGTCAGAAGAAGGGTCTGAATGTGGCTTCCGTCGACATCGGCATCCGTCATAATAATGATTTTATGGTATCGAAGCTTGTCGGGGTTGAACTCTTCGCCTATACCGCATCCGAGAGCTGTGATCATGTTTTTGATCTCATCCGATTTGAGTATCTTCTCCAATCTGGCTTTTTCGACGTTTAGAATCTTTCCTTTCAGAGGCAAAATAGCCTGAAAGACCCTGTCTCTACCCTGTTTTGCGGAACCTCCCGCACTGTCGCCCTCGACCAGGTAGAGTTCGCTTATGGTCGCGTCTTTGCTCTGGCAGTCGGCGAGTTTGCCCGGAAGCGTACCTACCGTCATCGCATCTTTTCGACGTGTGAGCTCTCTCGCTTTTTTCGCCGCTTCGCGCCCTTTGGCTGCAAGAAGCGCTTTTTGCATTATCGCTTTTGCGTCGTTGGGATTCTCCTCGAAATACTTCATCAGTTTTTCGTAGGTGAGTTTTTGAACCAGAGGTTTTACATAGCTGCTTCCGAGCTTGCCTTTCGTCTGACCTTCGAACTGCGGTTCCGGCACCCGTACGCTGATAACGGCGACAAGCCCCTCTCTTACATCTTCGCCGCTTATTTTCGTATCTTTTTCCCTTGCGCTGGCGTTGTCCTGAAGATACCTGCTTACAGCCCTGGTAAGACCGGCTCTGAAACCGCTTTCATGGGTACCGCCGTCGGGAGTTCTGATGTTGTTTACGAAACTGAGCAGTTTTTCGTCATATGCCGTCGTATATTCGAAGGCAATATCCACTTCTATATCTTCCGCCTTTTCAGAATACCCTATAACGGAACATATAGGCTCTTTTTTCGCCATATCACGGACAAACTGATGAAGCCCCCCTTCGAAATGGTAAACCTCTTTTTTACCGCTTCTCTCATCTTCAAAGGTGATAGATATTCTTGGATTCAGATATGCCAGCTCTTTGAAACGTTTCGAGAGGATATCGAACTGGAAATCTACTGTTTCGAATATCTCGGCATCCGGCCAGAACTGTATGGTCGTTCCGCTTTTTCTCGTATTTCCGGTTACAGATAGTTCGTTTTGCGGAATCCCTTTTTCGAAATCCTGTTCATGGATCTTTCCGTCTCTGAAGATCGTCATGTGAAGTTTGGAGCTCAAAGCGTTTACGACACTGACACCGACACCGTGTAGACCGCCTGAGACTTTGTATGTATCTTTGTCGAACTTTCCGCCGGCATGCAAAACGGTAAGAACCACTGTAGCCGCAGAGACTTTTTCCGTAGGGTGGATATCGGTGGGGATACCGCGTCCGTTGTCGCTTATTACCGCACTGCCGTCTTTTTTCAGTGTAACTTTTATCTTGTCGCAGTATCCGGCCATCGCTTCATCTATGGCGTTGTCTACTACTTCATATATAAGGTGGTGCAGACCTTTTACCGAGGTGTCACCTATGTACATTCCCGGACGTTTTCTTACAGCTTCAAGCCCCTTGAGGACCTTAATGTTGCTTGCACCGTAGTTTTGGTTACTCATCTATTATGTTCCTTAAATGATAATTGGCATTATGACTGTAGAGAAGTTTCCGCTCTCTACAATGAACGGAAGGTTGGGCTCGTTCAGACCCATTGTAAAGGTTTCGGTATCTATATTGCTCAGAAAGTCCAGAAGATACCTGCTGTTTACCGCGAGAATGAATTTGTTTTCAAATCCTGTCTCTACAGCGATTTCTGTCTGGGCTTCCGAGTTTTCGTCCCCGAGGCTCTTGAACACAATGGAGTCGGGTTCGAATGTCATTTTGATCTCCTGGGAGATTGTCGTTATCTGCTTGATAGCTTCGATGATTTTGCTTTTCGGAAGTGTAAGAGAGTATTTTACGCTTTTGGGAATGATCCGCTCGTAATCGGGATACTTTCCGTTTATAAGACGTGTAAAGAAGTAGTATCCGGGAGCGGTTATGATCAGATTCGTCTCGTCGTAGTGTATCTCTATCTGGTCGAAAAAGAGTTTCTGAATCTCTATAATCGCTTTTTTCGGAATGATCATAGAGAGAGTCGTACCGCTGCTGTTTTCTATCTTTCCGATTGCAAGGCGTCTTGTATCGGTTCCGACTATATCTATCTCATTCTCTTTTATATTCAAAAGAGCACCGTTTAGTTCATACTTCGGATTGTTGGTGTCTATGGCAGGAGATATTTTTTTGAACATCTGAATAAGACGCATAGAGTCGAGCTCTATAGAGGGAAGATCGTCTACATCCGGAAATGAAGGAAACTCATCTGGGTTGAACATCGGCAGTTTGAACTTTGAATTCTCCTGTTTTATATGCAGCGTATCTTCGAGTGTTTCAAGAATGATATCACCCTCTTTTAGTATACGGACGATATCGAGAAGCTTTTTTCCGTTTGCCGTAGCCTTGCCGTCGAGCTGTATGCTGACATGCTCTGTATCTATCGTAAGCCCGATCTCCTGATCGGTAGCTTTTGCAGTCAGACCGTTATCTTTTGCCATCAGCAGAATGTGTGAAGTGATCTGCGATGTATCTTTCTTTTCTAGAAAAGGCTGAAGATTGATAAGCAGAGATTCGAGCGTGCTTTTGGCTACAGCAAGTCTCATCGGAACTCCTTTATATTTTTAATAGTTTTAGTAGCAGTAGTCGTTTGCCGTGTTTATGTGAAAAAGCTCTTTTACGCTGCGAGAATGCGGCGATTGAAAATAGGGCGGAGATATAAATCTATTCACCTTTTTTCACTGGAATCTATTATATCTTTTTTTCCCCTCAAAATAAATAGAATCGCTATATTCAAGGCATTTGTTATCTGCCGCTACTCTGAGGTAGCCGAAGTTATTTTGTGGTTCAGCTCCTCGATTTTCGCTTTGAAAGTCTCATCTTTGTCGATGAGCCCGTTAATCCTTTTCATCGCGTGGCTTACAGCGGTATGGTCTTTCATTCCGAAATATTGTGCAAGACTCGGCATGGAGTTCGGTGTCAGCGACCTGGCCAGGTATATTACTATGCGTCTTGCCGCTACTATATTTTTGCTTCTGCTCTTGCTCTTTATTTCGCTCGGTTTCACGTTCAGCTCTTTGGAGACGACCTTTACGATGTCGTCTATCGTTATGTTTTCGGTTCGCTCTTTGAGCTGGTTTTTTACCACGTTTTTTGCGAATTCGAGGGTGATGTTCTGGTTCATCATATTTGCAAAAGCGTTCAGCTGGATGATAATCCCCTCGATTTCGCGGATGTTGTT